>JBGTFN010000255.1:0-4680 GCA_041747275.1 Gemmatimonadaceae bacterium
TCGACCGCAATGCCCTCCGTGCCGGCTCGCACCCACGTCGCTTCGGCCGGCACGAATGCCACCGTACTGTCGGTGAGCGGCTGCAGCTCGAAGCGCGCCGCGTCTCGCGGGAAACGCATTTCCACTTCCGGCACTGCCGCCTCGGATCTGCTGCCCAGCCCCAGACGTGCGCACGCAGACAACTCGACGCACAACATCGCGCAAAGCACTGCGCGAAGCACCCGCGCATTCACGACGCTCACGGCCCGTCGCGTGAGTGATTCGCTCACTGCACGATAAGCCGTTTGATGTCGTTGAACGTGACGAGAACAATCAGCAGCAGCACCGAAAACACTCCGACACGTGCCAGCCACTCACGGGTTCGAACGTTCAGCGCCTGCCCCTTGATGCCTTCAGCGATCGTGACGAGCATCTGACCCCCGTCGAGCACCGGAATCGGAATCAGGTTCACAATCGCGATGTTGAGGCTGAGGAAAGCGATCAGCGACCAGAGCACCTCCGCACCGCCTTCCGATGCCTGTACCGATGCACGCGCGATCTCGATGGGCCCGCCAAGGTTGCTCATCGGCACTTCACGTGAGACGAGGCCTCGCAGCACCTCACCGACGCTCGTCGTCATCTGCCACGATCTGTCGAGCGCGGCGGTGAACGATTCGCCAACTCCCAGACTCTCTTGCACAACTTCGTTCTTCACCGCGATGCCGATGCGCCCAACCTTGCGCGGCGCTCCCGTTGCCGGGTTGACGCCGTCCGCGATTGTGGGCGTGAGCGTCATCGTCCGGCGACCTTCTGCACGCGCGACCTCGACCGAGAGGGTTCCCTCGGTCACCGAGGAAACGCGGTCGAGTACTTCATTCCAGGTCTTGATCGGTGCGGAGTTGACGCCCACAATCGTGTCGCCTGCCAGCACTCCCGCAGCTTCCGCCGGTCCGCCCGCCACCACTGAATCGACCACCGCAGGCACATATGAGCGCCCGTAGCCCATGAATACGCCAGTTGTCACGACAACGGCGAGCAGGATGTTCGCGATCACGCCAGCAGACAAAATGAACAATCGCGCCATGATCGGCTTTGATTCGACCCAGCGCTCCCTTGGAACCGGACGCGGACCGAACGGCACCATCGCCTGCTCATCCCAAAGCTGGCCGGCCGCCTTGCGCGCTGCGGCCAACTCGGCCTCCGTATCCGCCGCCGAGGCCTCCATGCTGCCCCCACCCTCGATGCCAGCCATCGATTCGTCTTCACGTGACGCCATGCGCACGAAGCCACCGAGCGGGAACATGGAGACGCGATAATCCGTCTCGCCGTGTTTGAAGCCGAAGAGACGACGTCCCCAACCCAGGGAAAAGATGGGAGCGTACACGCCAACGGACTTGGCCGCCAGGAAATGACCCAGTTCGTGGATGAACACCACGATCCCGAAGACAAACAGAGGTGCGGCGATTGAACCGAGCATATTCAGCACGAGAGCCGGGATGAAACGTGACGACGCGCCTCGGCGTCCACCTCGAGCAGTGCTTCGAGGGTGTCACCGGGCCGGTCCGACAGATCCTGCAACGCATCTGCAATGCGCTCCGCAATCTGTCCGAACGTAAGCTTACCTGAAAGAAACGCGGCGACAGCCTCTTCGTTCGCGGCATTGAATACCGCGGGCGCCGCCCCTCCGCGCCTCCCTGCCGCGAGGCCCAGTCCCAATGCCGGAAAATCCGTGTGGCGCACGGGCTCGAAGGCCAGCGCACCAACCTGGACTGGATCGAATCGTGGTACGCCGTTGTCGGGCAGGCGTTCCGGGTGGGTCAACGCATAGAGAATCGGCAACTCCATGCTCGGCACGCCCAACTGGGCAAGCATGCTGCCGTCGACGAACTCCACAAACGAGTGCACAATGCTCTGCGGGTGAACGACAACATCGATCCGGTCGTAGGGCACACCGAAAAGATGGTGCGCCTCGATCACTTCGAGCGCCTTGTTGGCCAGCGTTGCGCTGTCGATGGTGATCTTGGATCCCATGCGCCAGGTGGGATGGTTGAGCGCGTCCTCCACCGTGGCCGTGGCAATGCGCTCCGACGGCCAGGCGCGAAACGGTCCGCCGGATGCGGTGATCACCAGCCGACGAATCTCGCTCGCATCTCTTCCCGCGAGGCATTGCAGGATTGCCGAGTGCTCGCTGTCCACCGGCACGAGAGAACCTCGGCCCTCGCGGGCGGCCGCCATGACAACCGGTCCCGCCACCACCAGCGTTTCCTTGTTCGCCAACGCGACACGCTTGCCCGCACGCAGCGCGGCCAGCGTAGCCTGCAGGCCGGCGGCACCCACTACGGCATTCAACACAATATCCACGTCGTCCCGCGAGACGGCGTCCACGAGACACGACGCGCCGGTGTGCCAACCACTACCCGCGGGTGCCTCGCCACTGACGATGCCCACAAACGAGGGTGACCATTTGGCGACTTGCTGCGCCAACCCCTTCACGTTGCCGTTGGCTGTGAGCGCCACCGGGACAAAGCGTTCGCGATGACGCGTCAACACTCGCAGGGTGCTCGTGCCGATCGATCCGGTCGAGCCGAGCAGCGCAACGCCGAGCGGTTGCGTCATCGTGTGGGCACCGCGATCACGAGCCACTTGAGCAGCACGAACGCCACGGGAAAGGTGAACAGCAGGGCGTCGACGCGATCGAGTACACCACCGTGTCCCGGCAAGAGGTTGGACGAGTCCTTGACATCACCTTCGCGTTTGAACTGCGACTCCACGAGATCACCGATCTGACCAACGACGCTGATTGCAACCGCAACTCCGACAAGTGCGAGCGGTCGCAATGCCAGCTGAGCGACGGGGATGAGTGCGTAGCGGTGATAGAGCCACGCGACGATCACCGTGAGCACGATGCCGCCAACGGATCCGGAAATCGTCTTTCCAGGACTGATGCTCGGCATGAGCTTGCGTCCGCCGACCGCGCGTCCCACGAAATACGCGCCGACGTCAGATGCCCACGTGAGCAGCAAAGCAAAGATCACGACAACCGTGCCCGCGGCCTGCCCTACCACATAGTCGAAATAGCGCAGCGCGTATGCGAAGCTCAGCATGCCGCCGGTGTACACGGCACCGAACAGCGTGATGGCAACTGCGCCTGCCGGTTTCTCTGACGGAGCGCGAAGAAACAGCCCCGCGGCCACGGTGGCCAGTACGACGAGCACGGGCACGGTAAATGGAACGCGGATCAAACCGAGTTGCTGCGCATGCACCACGAGCGGGATGGTCGCGGCAATCACGATGCCGAGCGGCGCAATCGGCGTCGAAGATCCGGCCCGTGCAATGCGGTAAAACTCCCAGGCGGCCACAGCGGAGAGCGCGCTGACGAGCGTTGCGAGCGCGGCGTCGCCGAACCAGATGATGAGGATGGCAAGCGGTGCGCCGATCAGCGCGACGATGACTCGTCGCGCGAGTTCACTCATGCGGGCGCACTATTTCTCCACCTTTCCAAAGCGCCGGTCACGCTGCTGGAAATCGAGGATTGCCTCGTACAACGCCACGCGATCGAAATCCGGCCAGTACACGCTCGAGATGTACAGCTCGGCGTAGGCGACCTGCCACAACATGAAGTTGGAAAGCCGTCGTTCGCCCGAGGTGCGAATGAGCAGGTCTGGATCTGGGCACGACTGCGTGTACAGTCGGTCGCGAATGACATCTTCGTCTACTGCATCGGGCGACAGTCGTCCCGCGTGCACATCGTGCGCAATCTGCCGCATCGCGCGTACGAGTTCTGCACGCCCGCCATACGAGATGAAGAGATTCAGGCCAAGCCGGGTGCAGCCTGACGTTTCCGAGACGGCACGCTCCACGGCCCCACGCGCCGCGGAGTTGAGACGAGTCAGGTCACCGTGAACGCGAATGCGAACACCCTGCGCCTTGAGCTCCTGCAACTCGGAATTGACATACTCCTCGAGCAACGACATGAGCGCCGAGATTTCCGGCTGCGGGCGCTGCCAGTTCTCCTGCGAGAAGGCAAAGAGCGACAACCATTCTACACCTGACGAAATCGACGCCTCGACGACAGCGCGCACCGCACGCATGCCGGCCCGATGACCGAACGGCCGCGGCATCATTCGCTCGCGAGCCCAGCGTCCATTGCCGTCCATGATGATCGCAATGTGACGCGGCACGGGTGCGCGCTGCACGCTGTGCAACAACGGGTCCGAGGCGGGGGAGGTGCCAGGCGCCGAGGAGCTCTCGGCGACCGGAGTCTCCGGTCCGCCCACTGGTGCGTGGCTCACGACTGGCGTGGGTGACATGAAGGTTACGCTGCGCCGCGAGGTCGACTCAGACTGCCATGACCTCAGCTTCCTTCGCCTTGACTGCCGACTCGATACTCGCGATGAACTCGTCGTGCACCTTCTGCAGATCCTTTTCGCCGTGCTTCTTCTCGTCTTCCGAGACGCCCTCAAGCTTCTTGATCTTGTCCTTGGCATCCGTGCGTGCGTGACGCACTGCGATGCGGCCGTCTTCAGCGAGCTTGTGCAACACCTTTACCAGTTCCTTTCGACGCTCTTCGGTCATCTGCGGCAGCGGAACGCGAATGGTGCCACCCTGATTGGACGGCTCGAGTCCAAGGTCGCTGTCCCGGATGGCCTTCTCGATGAGCTTGGCCTGACCCTTGTCGAAGGGCATGACCATGAGGATGCG
>JBGTFN010000256.1:0-9060 GCA_041747275.1 Gemmatimonadaceae bacterium
TTGGTCAGTGGAAGGAGTTTGCCGGTGGCTTCGCGCAAGGCACGTTCACGCCGATGGGCGCAGCGCATCGTCCGGTGGACGTCGCCGTGGCGAATGACGGCTCCATCTACATTTCCGATGACAAAGGCGGCTTCATCTATCAGGTGCGATATAACGGTGGCAGCAACAACGCCGGCAGCAACAACGCCGGCAGCAACAACGCCAGCGGCAACAACG
Organism: Gemmatimonadaceae bacterium; assembly: GCA_041747275.1. Classification (GTDB taxonomy): domain Bacteria; phylum Gemmatimonadota; class Gemmatimonadetes; order Gemmatimonadales; family Gemmatimonadaceae; genus JAABRT01. The sequence continues at coordinate 217 of JBGTFN010000256.1, forward strand.
CCGGCAGCAAGGGCAATAGCGGCAAGTAGCACTTCCTGGTGATGCGTTCTCGCGCGTGCTCAACCACTGCCGCGCAGGAACGCACGCACTGCAGGATCCTCCGTCAACGAGGCAGCACGCTCCCGCGCAACGCTGCCTTCCGACGACTGTCCGAGTTCAGTCTGCAAGTGTGCACGCAGTGCCCAGTATGGCTGATAGTCACGAACTGCGTCAACGGGCAGCGCGTCAGCCTCTGCGAGTCCCCTGGCTGCACCAAACGCTCGCGCGTACGCGGCTGCGCGATTGACGTACGCTCCCACGGTGGGTGCCACGGCAACAAGCGCGTCGTACAACGTGGCGATCTCGTCCGGACGCGCAGCACGTCCGAACAACGCAGCGAGATGCGCCGACTGGATGGCAGCCTCCAGTTGAAAGCGTCCAGGACTACCCAGGCGCGCAGTGTCGCGGAGCAATCGCTCAGCGCGTTCAATGGTGGGCAGGTCCCACGACGCCGTCGACTGCTTCGAGAGCGGCACGTAGCTTCCGTTCTCTCGGCGCCGGGAGTTGTCTCGCGCCCTGCAGTAGAGCAGCAGCGCGAGCAGGCCGGCCGCTTCCGCTTCGTCAGGCATGGCGTCGTGAACGATAGTGGCGAGTCCGATCACTTCGTCGCGCAGCTCGAATCGCGCGTTGCGTCCGCCGGGTGCACTGCCGTCGATCTGATCCCATGCCGTGCCGAAAGCACCATACAATGCTTCGAGCACCGCTTCGAGGCGCGCCGGTCGCTCTTCGGGATCAGGAATACTGAAGGCGATACCCGCATCGCGAATCTTTCGCTTGGCGCGCACCAGGCGCTGCGCCATCGCAGCGGGCGACGCGAGAAAGGCGCTGGCTACCTGTTCAGCCTCCAGGCCGAGTACCACCTGCAGCATGAGCGGCGTGTGAATGGCCGGATCAATGGCTGGGTGCGCGCATGCGAAGAGCAGTTCGGCGCGGCGGTCGGGAAGTGCGCCGCCGCCGGCCAGGTGTGTACTGCGCGACGTCGCCAGTTGCGCGGCATAAGCGAGTTGCGGTTCCATCTGCGCGCGCACCGCTTCATGTCGTGCACCGTCGATGTTCCGTCGCCGTGCGACCGACAACAACCACGATTCGGGATTCGCGGGCACGCCTTCCGTCGGCCACTGCCGCAGCGCGGCGAGGAAAGCTTCCGAAAGTGCGTCCTCGGCGAGAGCGACATCACGTGTGCGGGCGACGAGAATGGCAACGAGCCGCCCATACGAATCCCGGGCGGCCCGCTCAACGACCGAGGCGACTATCGCTTCGGTCATGCGACCGGTGGGGGCGGCAACATTGGCCGCACTTCAACTGAACCCGTGCCTGCCGACGGGCATCGCGCCGCCCACTCGAGTGCTGCTGAAAGGTCGGCGACTTCAATCATGAAGAGTCCGCCGAGTTGTTCCTTGGTATCGGCAAATGGGCCGTCCTGCACGTGCCGCTTGCCTTCGCGCAGCCTCACCGTGGTCGCCAGGGCTGGCGGGTGCAATCCGGCGCCGCCCACCGCGATACCGGCCTCCATGAGCGACTTGGAGTAGGCGGTGTAGGCCCCCCAGTAGGCGCCGGCGCCTTCTGGGTCTTCGCGGCTGGCAAGTTCGGCGGGAGTTTCGTACACGAGGATGGCGTACTGCATGGGAACGCTCCGATCTGGAAGTGGACGGCGATCGAAATGATGCACCGCTGACCAGTGTCGTGCGATGGGTCGGCCGAACGACATCGTGCCTGCGTTGCCGCAGGTTCGACCTCATGATCGGCCATGCATCAGACATTCCGAATGGCCAGCACCCTGCTCGGGGAAGCGATTGTGGCCTGTGCCGACTCGCCATCGCCAGCGCACGATGCCGACCTTCACGCCAGGCGCGACACCGCTACACCCTCCGGTTCAGTCCAGTGTTGTTGCTGATGTCCGTGCGGGATTCTGGACGCTGGGACGCAGCGACTCTCGACTGGAACGGCACGAGTCGTTGGGCGCGCCGCGCAAGTTGTTCGGCGTGTCGACCGAGGACGAGCCAGCCCCGATCATGACGCAGACACAAATCGGTGTGGCCGCAGCGCAGAAGCGTGTCGTTGGCAATCGCGGCATGCTCCAGCTCAGCGGTCTGCGACTCGCGCAATGGCCTGACGTGGACAGCGCCGGCATGTTGCGGGACACGCGCGCTATACCGGCGCCCAGCTACCCCACCATCGCACTGCAGACCGAGTATCGTTCGAAGTACGAAGCGCCCGGCGAAGGCACCATCCCGCTGTCTGTCCAGGACAAGCGCCATCACAGCACCGTCGATGTCATCGATACTGATTCATTGTATCACGCGCCTATTCTCTCAAGTTGACGACTCCCAGTCGTCAATCATCCTCCGGAAGCAAACCATGACCCGACGCTGGCCGACTTTCGCGTTTCTCGCCGCCGCTACCATTGGCGCTGTGTGCACAGCGCACGCGCAGCAAGCGAGCTCGTTGCCCACAGCGATGTCTGCAATTCGCCAAGCTGACCTGCAACGCGATCTCACGTTGCTCGCCGGCGACGGAATGCGCGGACGCGAAGGTGGCTCCATAGACGAACTGCGCGCCTCGGTGTGGATTGCCGAGCAGCTACGCGCGATCGGAGTGGAGCCGATGGGCGATGATGGATCCTATCTGCAGTGGTGGAATATCCGCCGCACGCGCATCGGTGCGTCGAGCACCGTACAGGTAGGCACCCACTCGCTGGTGATGTGGCGCGATGTCGCCACGACCGGCGCAGTGCCGGCCGATATCAGCGCGCCGACGATCTGGGCGGGCGATGGGCGAGATACAACGATCGATGTGCAAGGCAAGGTGGCCATTGCCCAGCTCGTGCCACCTCCCGAGTCACGGCGGCAAACGAGCGTCAACTCGCCCGAGTACCGCTACGCCCGGGCTGCCATGCAGTCGCTTGGTTTCGCGCTGACGCGGCGCGGCGCGGTGGCGGTGATTCTCATTGCGGACTCCACCGCCGAGATCGCCTACGACGGTGTCGCGAATATCGGCGGACGAGGTACGTATCGCGTCGACAATCCGGAGGCGCCATCGCGCGCGCAGGGCATGAGCGCGCCTGTACTGCTGGCGCGTCGCACACTGGGCGACGCGCTGCGTGCTGCGGCGGGAAGCAACGCGTCAATTCGCCTGCATCAGGAATCGTTCACGTATCCGTCGGTCAATATCATGGGACGCGTTCGCGGAACTGACGCTGCCCTGCGTGACGAACACGTGCTCTTCAGTAGTCATCAGGATCACGACGGCGTGCGCTACGACGTGGCTGGTGATTCCATCTGGAACGGCGCCGACGACAACGGCACCACCAGCGTCGCATTGCTTGCAATTGCGCGCGCCTTCAAGCAGCAGCCGGGACGCCGTTCGGCACTCTTCGTGTATCACGGCGCTGAGGAACGCGGACTGCTCGGCTCCAACTATCACGTGCAGAATCCGGTGGTGCCGCTCGCACGGATTGTCGCGGTGCTCAACGGCGATATGCTCGGACGCAACAGCCCCGATTCCGCAGCGCTGCTCGGAAGCCAGCCACCGCATCGCAACTCCACCGACCTCGTGTCGCTGGCACTGCAAGCCAATGAACTGACTGGCCGCTTTGCCATCGACTCGTTGTGGGACAGGCCCAACCATCCCGAAGGCTGGTACTTTCGCTCCGATCACCTGCCCTACGCGCGCGCCAATGTGCCTGCAGTATTCTTCTCGAGCAACCTGCATGCCGAGTACCACACACCGCGTGATGAGCCCGCCACCATCGACTACGCAAAACTCACGCGCATGACACAGTGGTTGTACGGCACGGGATGGCTGGTGGCGAACGCGCCGGCACGTCCTCGACTCGATCCCGGATTCCGGCTGGAACGATGAACGCAGAACCCTCACGCAACAAAGTCGCGTCACCGACCGACCACCTCGACCAACCGCTGCGAGAGGACATTCGCCTGCTCGGACGATTGCTCGGCGACACGCTGCGCGAGCAGGAAGGCGAGCACGTATTCAACCTGGTGGAGTCCGTGCGACGGGCGGCGGTTCGCTTTGCGCGCGAAGGCAACGCGGACGATCGTGCGGAACTGAATGCCATGCTGCACGATCTGCCTGAGGGCACGATGCTTTCCGTCGTTCGCGCATTCACGTACTTTCTGCAACTCGCCAACATTGCAGAGGACGCGCACCAGATCCGGCAACACCGTGATGCCGATCTGGCTGGCACGCCGCGAGGTGAAGGCAGTCTGACACACGCGCTGAGCGCCGTGCAGAGCGACAAACGCCATGAAGACAATGCTGAGCGTATCGCGAATGCACTGCAGGAATTCTTCGACAGTGCGCACATCTCGCCCGTGCTCACGGCGCATCCCACCGAAGTGCAGCGGCAGAGCACGCAACGCGCCTTGCAGGGCATCCTCACGTTGATTGATCGGCGCGACCGCGTGAAGTTGACTCCCGACGAGCAGCGGGAAAACGATGCGAAGCTGGTGCGACTCGTGTTGACGCTGTGGCACACACGCATGGTACGCCCAAATCGTCTGCACGTGACCGACGAGGTCAAGAATGGCGTGCACTACTTCGAGCAGACATTCCTGCAGGAGTTGCCAAGACTGTACGGACAGTCGGAGGACCTGCTTCGTTCGGTCATGCCTGAACATGCGTGGGAACTGCCGAGCTTCTTCCGTGTGGGCAGCTGGATTGGCGGAGATCGGGACGGCAATCCGTTCGTGACCGCTTCGGTGCTCAGGGAAACGATTCGCCTGCAGAGCGGTGCCGCCTTCAGCCACTATCTGCGAGAAGTACATCTGCTCGGTGAAGAGTTGCCGCTCTCAGGCGCGCTGCTTCCAACCACGCCGGAGCTGAAGGCGCTGTCAGATGCGTCTCCAGACCGCCAACCGCAGCGACTCGACGAACCGTACCGCCGCGCCCTCATTGGCATCTACGCGAGACTCGTGGCCACAGTGCGCGCACTCGATGTCGTCGCCTTCTCTCGCGCCTCCGTGGCAGCGGCCGAACCTTATACGAATGCTGAGGCATTCGCGCGCGACCTTGCCATCATCAGCGAATCCCTCTCGGGCAACCGTGTCAAACGACTTGCGAACGGTCGACTGCGGCGGCTTATTCGCGCCGCGGACGTGTTCGGGTTTCATCTCGCGCCGGTGGACCTCCGACAGAATGCGGACGTGCACGAGCGCGTGGTGAACGAACTCCTGCGCCGCGCTGGCGTGTGCGAACAGTACACGGCGCTGAGCGAAAGCGATCGAATCAGATTGCTGGAACAGGAACTGCAAGGCACGCGACCACTGTATGCGAACTACCTCACGTACAGCGACGAGACACGCAGTGAGCTCGATATTGTCTTTGCGGCGGCAGCGCTGCGCGCACAGTTCGGGAGCGCCTCGTTGCCGCACTATATCATCTCCAAGTGCGACGGGGTGTCTGACCTGCTCGAAGTGGCTGTGCTGCTCAAGGAAGCGGCCCTCATGTCGAGCGGTGAATCCCCTTCGCTGCGCATGGCAATCATTCCGCTGTTCGAGACGATCGACGATCTCCGAAACGCGGCGCGGACGATGCGCTCGGCCTTTGCGCTGCCGCTGTACCGGTCGCTGGTGACATCGCTGGGCGACGTGCACGAGGTGATGCTCGGTTACTCCGACAGCAACAAGGACGGAGGGTTCCTCACGTCCGGCTGGGAGCTGTATCAGGCCGAGATCGCGCTGATGCAACTGTTCCGGGACGAGGGCGTGCAGCTGCGTCTCTTTCACGGCCGCGGTGGTTCAGTGGGTCGGGGCGGAGGGCCGAGTTACCAGGCCGTGCTCGCACAACCGGCCGGTGTGGTGAATGGACAGATTCGCATAACCGAACAGGGCGAGGTCATCACGTCGAAGTACTCCACGCCGGAAGTTGGCCGTCGCAACCTGGAACGTCTCATGGCCGCGACCATCGAGGCCACGCTCACCGATCACGAAAGCGCCGTCGAACCAGCGGACGCCCTTCATCCCGTTATGGACCGGTTGTCTGCGCTCGCATTTCGCGCCTACCGGGCGCTCGTATACGAGACGCCAGGCTTCACGCAATACTTCCAGGAATCGACTCCGCTGTTCGAAATCGCCACACTCAACATCGGCAGCCGTCCGTCCTCGCGTGCGTCGTCGGGACGCATCGAGGACCTGCGCGCCATACCGTGGGTGTTTTCGTGGGCGCAGTGTCGCGTTCTGCTGCCGGGTTGGTATGGTTTCGGCAGCGCCGTGGACGCATGGCTCGACGAGAACGCCAATGGCATGGAGACGCTGCAGCGCATGGCGCGCACCTGGCCATTCTTCCGCATGCTGCTCTCCAACATGGACATGGTGCTCGGCAAGTCCGACATGGCCGTCGCCTCGCGTTATGCCGAGCTGGTGAGCGATGTAGCGCTGCGCGAACAGATCTTCGGCACCATCGAGGCTGAGTGGCATCGTACGCAGCGCGCGCTGCTCACGATCACGGGCCAGTCGCGGCTGCTCGGCGACAATCCGGACCTTGAACGCTCGTTCGCCAACCGGGTGCCCTACATGGACCCGCTCAATCACCTCCAGATCGCCCTGCTTCGGCGGCACCGGGCGACGGCTACCCAACGCGCAGACCGTCCGGAAAACCGCATCGAACGCGGAATTCACCTCACGATCAACGGAATCTCGGCGGGACTGCGTAACAGCGGTTGAGTCTCCACCCGGCACGGATCACGTGCCTCCCGCCCGCCCACCGTTTCGCCCTCGCTCCCCCGAATGCGCTCCCTGTTTCGCATGCTCCCCTGGCTGGCGGTGGCTGTGACCGGCGCCGGTGCCATCGCCTTCATTGCCTTACGCCGCGGGGAGACGATCAACGCGGCGTGGCTGATCACGGCGGCACTCTGCACCTACGCCATCGCCTATCGGTTCTATTCAAAGTTCATCGCCGCAAAGGTCTTTGCCCTGGACGCCGAGCGGTCGACGCCGGCGCTGCGTCTGGATGATGGTCGTGATTTTGTGCCCACGAACAAGTGGGTGGTCTTCGGTCATCACTTCGCCGCGATTTCGGGACCGGGACCGCTGGTCGGGCCCACGCTGGCGGCGCAGTTCGGGTACCTGCCGGGCGCGCTCTGGATCATTATCGGCGTGGCGCTCGGTGGAGCGGTTCAGGACTTCGTCATTCTCGCGTCGAGCGTGCGTCGCGACGGCAAGTCGCTTGGCCAGATGGCGCGTGAGGAGATCGGACCGATCGCGGGCAGCGTGGGTGTGTTGGCGATTCTCGCGATCATGATCATCCTGATTGCCGTCCTTGCCCTGATTGTCACCAACGCGCTCGCCGAGTCGCCGTGGGGCGTTGTGACAATCGCGCTGACGGTGCCGATCGCACTCCTGATGGGTTCGTATCTGCGATGGATTCGTCCCGGTCGCGTGATCGAGGCAACAGCGATGGGGCTGATCCTGCTGGTGGGTGCGCTGTATGCGGGGCAATACGCAGCGTCGCATCCCACGCTGGCGCCCATGTTCACGCTCGACAAACCAACGCTGGCCTTCTGGGTGATGGGCTACGGTTTCGCGGCGAGCGTGGTGCCGGTGTGGCTGCTGCTCGCACCGCGAGACTACCTGAGTGCGTTTGTGAAGGTTGGCGTGGTGCTTGCGCTGGCCGCGGGCATTCTGATCGTGTTGCCGCCGCTGCAGATGCCAGCCGTCACGCAGTTCATCGATGGTACGGGCCCGGTCTTCGCCGGCAAGTTGTTTCCCTTCGTGTTCATTACCATTGCGTGCGGATCGATCTCCGGCTTTCACGCGCTCATCTCCAGCGGTACGACACCCAAGCTGCTCGAACGCGAAGACCAGGCGCGCATGATCGGCTACGGTGCAATGCTGATGGAAAGCGGCGTTGCGATCATGGCGCTCATCGCGGCCTGCGTACTCGATCCGGGCACGTACTTCGCCATCAACTCGCCGGCTGCCGCGCTCGGACCCACCGTCGCCACCGCCGCGCAGGCCATCCAGGGCTGGGGCTTCACGCTCGACGCGGCCGAGTTCACACGGCTGACCGAACAGGTCGGTGAGTCTACGCTGCTGTCCCGCACCGGCGGCGCCCCGTCACTCGCGGTAGGCATGGCGCACCTCTTCAGCCGCGTGCTCGGCGGCGATGGTGCGCTCGCGCTCTGGTATCACTTCGCGATCATGTTCGAGGCGCTGTTCATTCTCACAACGCTGGACGCGGGAACGCGTGTGGGACGCTTCCTGCTGCAGGATGCGGGCAAGCATCTGTGGGCGCCGTTTGGCCGCACGAACTGGATGCCCGCGGTGCTGCTGTCGAGCGGATTGTTCGTGGGCGCGTGGGGCTACTTCCTGTATCAGGGTGTCACCGATCCGCTTGGCGGCATCAACTCGCTCTGGCCGCTGTTCGGTATCGCGAACCAGTTGCTGGCCACGGTGGCGCTCTGCGTTGGCACGACGATCATCGTGCGCATGGGACGCGCAAAGTACGCGTTTGTGACGATGATTCCTCTCGTCTGGCTCGTGATTGTGACGAGCACGGCGGCGCTGACGAAGATTTTCGACGGCAATCCTCGCATCGGGTTCCTGGCGCATGCGCGCGTGTTCAGTGATGCGCTCGCGAACAATGTGGTGCCGCCTGGTGCGCCGAGCATGGAGGCGGCTCGTGTCATGATCTTCAATGACAGGCTCGACGCCGGTGTCGCTGCGTTCTTCCTTATTGCGACGTGGATCGTGGTGATCGCCAGCATTCATACGTGGTGGAGCGTCACCAGCGGGCGCACGCCGGCGGCCAGCAGCGAAGTGCCGTTCACATCACGCGAAGAGGTGCAGC
>JBGTFN010000257.1:0-19422 GCA_041747275.1 Gemmatimonadaceae bacterium
GACACGCGGCTCGGCGCGCCGCTGCCCGGCTTCGCACCCGCGTCGAGCCGTGACCAGTCGAGACTCGAGCGTGAGGCGATCGGCACACCCAGTCCCGTTCGCGCGCAGGAGCATGCGCGCGCTCTCTCTTCGGAGCCGCACGTGGCCGGCACCGACGCGCAGGCGCGTACGCGCGATTACGTGATCGAGGCCATGAAGCGCATGGGCCTGCAGACCGAGGTGCGAGCGTACGATGTGTGGTTGCCACACGCCACCTCGGTGCGCGCCTGGCGCTATGGCCGCGATACGATCGAGCTGAGCTTGCAGGAGCCGGCCATCCGCGGCGATTCCACGACAGCGATGCCGCAGTATCTGCCTGCCAACGGCTACAGCGCGGCCGGAACAGCTGAAGGAGAAGTGGTCTTCGTGAACTTCGGGCTCATCGAGGACTATGCGACCCTCGATTCACTCGGTGTGTCAGTCGCCGGCAAGGTGGTGCTCGCGCGATATGGCCGGAGCTTCCGCGGCATCAAGGCGCGTGAAGCGGAGAAGCGCGGTGCGGTTGGCCTGTTCATCTATACTGATCCTCTCGACGATGGCTTTGCGCGCGGCGATGTATATCCTGAAGGTCCCATGCGCCCCACGACCGGGATTCAGCGTGGCAGTGTGTTCAACGGCATCGGAGATCCCACGACGCCCGGCTACGCGAGTCTCGAGGGCGCCGATCGCATACCGCTCGAGCAGACGGGCGTGTCACGCATTCCCGTGGTGCCGCTCAGTGCGCAGAACGCCGAGCTCATTCTCCGTGACCTGCGCGGCACGAACATTCCCGCCAACTGGCAGGGCGGCTTGCCGCTGCGCTATCACGTGGGCCCCGGACCGGTTCGCGTGAAGCTCACCGTCGAAACAGATGGCGAGGAGAACGGTTATAAGACGATCTGGAATACGCTCGGCATCCTGCAGGGCAGCGAGTTTCCAGATGAGTACGTGTATATCGGTGCGCACCGCGATGCATGGGGCGCCGGCGCGGCCGACAACGTGAGCGGCACTGTCAGTGTGCTCGAAGCGGCGCACGCGCTCAGCGAGCTCGCCCGTCGCGGTGAGCGTCCGAAGCGCACCATCGTGTTCGCGACCTGGGACGCCGAAGAATGGGGACTGATCGGGTCTACCGAATACGTCGAGGACGATTCGCTCAAGTTGCTGCGCGGCGGCATCGCCTACCTGAATCAGGACGTGACGGCGCAGGGGCCGTCGTTCGGTGCCGGCGGCAGTCCGTCGCTCAGGTCCACGCTTCGTTCAGTGGTACAGCAGGTCCCCGATCCGCGTGGACGCGGCATGGTATACGAAGTGTGGCGCGCCGGCACGGGCACTACCAACCCCGACGCCGAACCGGCCATGGGTGACCCAGGTGGCGGCTCCGACTTTGCGGGATTCTACAATCACCTCGGCATCCCGCACGCCGACTGGGGCTTTGGCGGACCGTCGGGCATCTATCACTCGGCGTACGACACGTACGAGTGGATGCGCACGTGGGGAGACCCCGGGTTTCTCTTTCATGCGACCGCTGCGCGTATCGGTGCGGCAATGGCGCTGCGTCTGGCCAATGCTGACATCCACCCATACGACTATGTGGAGTACGCGCGCACGATGCAGCGTTACGTGCCACTCGTGACGCGCGGACTCGTTCGAAATGGCTGGGATAGCACCCTGGTGCGACCGCTTGCCCACGCAATCGATAGCATGCAGCGGCAGGCGATGCGATTTGCGCAGCAGCGCGACGATCGGCTTGCCTCACCGGCGCCCAGGCTCGTGCGCGAACGCACCAATGCCGCGCTGCGCACCGTCGAGCGTGAGCTGACACGTCCGAGCGGCCTGATGGGAAGACCGTGGTGGCGTTCGCTGGTGTATGCGGCCGATGTGGACAATGGATACTCCACCATGAGCTTCCCTGGGGTGAACGAAGCGGTGCGCGCAGGGGATGCCGATCGTGCCAAGGCAGAGATCGATGATCTGAGCGCGGCTTTTCGCGCCGCGACGCAATCGATCGCCCGCGCTCGCGAGGCGCTGGGCGCACGGTAGGTTCATGGTGGAGAAATGAACTTTCAACTTCTGACTGCACTCTGAGGAGGCATACATGACCGATCTCAAACCCACCGCGCTCAAGGCGCGCATGGACAAGCCCAATCCGCCCATCCTGCTCGACGTGCGTGAGCGCTGGGAATACGACCGCGCGAAGCTGCCCGACGCGACGCTGATTCCGCTCGCGCAGCTCGAGGAGAAGGTGGACACGCTGGATCCGAAGGCCGAGTACGTCGTCTATTGTCACCACGGCGGACGCAGCGAGTCGGCGGTGCAGCTTCTGCGTTCGAAGGGCTTCGAAAAGGTCGCAAACCTGGAAGGCGGCATCGACGCCTGGAGTCTGGAGGTCGATGCGACGGTCGCGCGGTACTGATCGACTGACGGTGTCGATCGCGGCTTCGGTCGCGATCGGCATCGTCGCCCTGCTGGTGAGAGACAATGTCAGGGCACGCCGCCTCGCGAGAGAAGTGGCCCGACGACTTCCGCTCGGTCCGCACGGTATCGTGGAAGGAGCGGAGCCCGAATCACTGATGGGCAGCACCACACATGCGGTAATGGTGCTGCACGGCTTCGGCGACACGCCGCAGTCGGTGCGCGAGTTGGCGCATACCCTGCACGACAAAGGCTGGACGGTGGAGGTGCCGCTGCTGCCGGGACACGGTCGCAGCATGGCGGAGTTCGGCCTTGGGCGGGCTCACGACTGGATCGGCTACACGCGCGATCAGGTGGCGCGCCTCCGACGAAGCTACGAGCATGTATCGCTGGTCGGTCTCTCCATGGGCGCGGCACTCTGTGCAATCGTGGCCGCCGAACGAGACGATATTGACTCGCTGGTCATGCTGTCGCCGTACCTGAGCATGCCTGACCGAATTCGTCGATTGTCGCCGCTGTTGCGAATATCAGGCCCGCTGGCGCCTTTTCGTCGCAGTGCTGGCCGCAAAATGTCAATTCTGAATCCCGCGGAGCGACCTGCATCTCTGGGTATCGGCGTTATCTCAGGCCATCTGCTCGCTGAGTTGCACGACGTTACGGAGATCGCGCGCCAGTCGGTGCCCGAGATTCGCGCTCCCACGCTTTACATGGCCGCACGCAACGACAACCGAGTACCGCTCGACGATACGCTGCAGAACTGGCGTCAACTGCAAAGCCGCGACCGGCGATTTCGGCTGCTGGACCACTCGGGCCATATCATGACGGTGGACTACGAGAAGGACACGGTCTTTCAGGAGACCGCGGACTGGCTGGCCAAGCATGCCGGCGCGCCAGCGTGACACGGGCGTTCGTTGCGGGGGCGACCGGATACGTGGGTCGGTCGGTCGTGGCGGAGCTGTGCGCGCACGGCGTGGAAACGTGGGCTCACGTGCGACCGGATTCGTCGCGGATTTCCGAATGGACCGAGCGCTTTACCAGGCAGGGCGCGCGCGTGGACGCCACCGCGTGGGATGCCTCGCCCATGCAGCGCCGCGTGGTGGAACTGTCGCCTACAGTCATGTTCGCGCTGCTCGGCACCACCCGCGCCCGTGCCGACAACGCCGCCAGATCCGGCGGCCCACCCTCTGACTACGAAGCGGTGGATTACGGGCTGACCTCCATGCTGCTGAACTGCGCCGTGAGCCTGTCGGACCGTCCGCTGTTCGTGTACTTGTCTGCGGTCGGTGTCGCCCCGGACTCACGCAGCGCCTATCTCGCGGTGCGGGCGCGCATAGAGCGTGAACTTCGCGCCTCCGGGTTGCATTACGTCATCGCACGCCCGGCGTTCGTCACGGGCGACGACCGCGATGAAAATCGTCCGGTCGAGCGATGGAGCGCGAGGCTGGGAGACGCGGCGATGTCAGTCGCGGGAATTCTGGGCGCGCGCGGGCTGCGGGATCGGTGGTCGTCGATCACCGGTGAGCAACTGGCGCGCGGGCTGGTCCGGCTGGCGCTCGATCCGGCCACTCGCAATATCGTGGTGCACAGCGACGCCCTGCGCGCCTGAGACAGGCGTGGGGTGCGTTTTCGTGCGCTGATGATGGATGGGTTTACGCTGCGACTGGGACGACGTAGCTTCGCTCCACGTTCGTGGGAGCGGGGTCGCCGAGTTCTGTCCGTTCACGCTCGGCATCGCCAGATGGTCTGATTCGCGTCGCGCATCCATGTGCGTCGCCCACTCATTGCACTCGACGCTATGCACATCGGTGTTCCCAGGGAGACGGAAGAACATGAACGGCGCGTGGCGCTCGTACCGGACAGCGTCGCCAAGCTCGTCAAGGGTGGCCACACCGTTACGGTCGAACGCGGCGCCGGTTCGTCTGCGTACTTCCCCGACGAGCAGTACGAGAAGGCCGGCGCGGCGCTCGCCGACGGCTTTGCTGCCACGGTCTCCGGTGTGCACATCGTGGTGAAAGTGCAGCGACCGTCTGATGCCGAAGTCGCGCTGCTTCCCGAAGGCATTGCGGTGGCGTGCATGCTGCAACCGTCCTCGTCGGGGCCATTGGTCGAGGCGCTGAATACGCGCCGCGTGTCCGTGCTCGCCATGGAGCTCGTGCCGCGCATCACCCGTGCACAGAGCATGGATGTGCTCTCGTCGCAGGCGACCGTGTCGGGCTACAAGGCCGTGCTGCTCGCCGCTGCGCTGTTGCCGCGTTTCCTGCCTTCGCTCACAACCGCTGCAGGCTCCATTCAGCCGGCCAAGGCGTTCGTCATTGGCGCGGGAGTGGCTGGGCTGCAGGCAATTGCAACTGCACGACGGCTTGGCGCACAGGTGAGTGCGTTCGATGTGCGTGCGGCGGCGCGCGAGCAGGTGCAGTCCCTCGGCGCCAAGTTCGTTGCCACGGACCTCGTGAGCGCAGGCGCCGAAGACAAGGGTGGCTACGCCAAGGCGCAGAGCGATGACGAGCAGGAACGCACACTCGCTGCGATCGGCCGGCACATTGTGGATCAGGATCTTGTCATCACCACCGCGCAGATTCCCGGCCGCGCCGCGCCGCGGCTGGTGACGACCGAGATGGTGCGAGGCATGCGACCAGGCTCGGTGATCGTGGACCTCGCCGCCGAAACGGGTGGCAACTGTGAACTCACCGTGTTGGGCGAGACGGTCATGGAGGGGCAGGTGTCGATTGTCGGGGCACGCAACCTGCCCGCGTCGCAGCCGCTGCATGCAAGCCAGATGTACAGCCGCAACATGCTCACGTTGCTGCAGCATCTCGAGAAGGATGGTGCGCTCAACGTTGATGTCGACGATGAAATCTCAGGCGCGATGACTGTCGCCCACGCGGGTGTGGTGCGGCGCTGAGCGCTGCACCCGCCTTCAATCCCGGACCGCTGCCATGACCGCAACACAGATCATTCAGCTGTATGTGTTCATCCTCGCCGGCTTCGTCGGCTTTTTGATGATCACCAAGGTGCCGCCCCTGCTGCACACGCCGCTCATGGCGGCGACGAATGCCATCAGCGGCATTTCGCTGGTGGGAAGCATTGTGCTCGCGGGCGGACAATACGGACGTGTCGCCACGATCCTGGGCTTCATTGCGGTGGTGTGTGCAATGACGAATGTTGTCGGTGGCTTCATCATCACTGACCGCATGCTCAGCATGTTCAAGCGCGCTGAAGCGAAGCCGTCCGGTCCGCAGGACACCACCGGCGCCGGCGGGGCCGCGTGAACCTGCTTCTGCTCATTGCGGGCCTGCCCACGGCGGCGGCCGCCGCGTACCTGCTCATCAACAGTCCCACCGGCGCGTCGCTCGATGCAATGGCGGGCCGCGAGCTGATTGTACAGTTGACGTACCTGCTGTCGTCGGTGTTGTTCATCCTCGGCTTGCGTTCGCTGACCAAGCCGGATCAGGCGCGACGCGGCATGCAGCTCGCGGCGCTCGGCATGTTCTTCGCCATCGTCGGCACGATGCTTCACGAGGGTATCCTCACCTACTCGTGGATCATCGGCGGACTCGTGCTTGGCACGGTGCTCGGCTATCCGCTGGGCAAGTTCGTGCCCATGACGGCCATGCCGCAGCGCATTGCCTTCTCTCACATGTTCGGAGCGCTGGCGGCAACGCTCGTCGGTGTCGGCGAGTACTACCACTCCATTCAGATACCGGGCGCCGAGGGCCTCGCGCGATTCACGATGGCCGCCATCGGCTTCGAGGTGCTGTTCGGTTCGTTGACGGTGACCGGCAGCTTCATGGCATTCGGCAAGCTGCAGGAGTTCATCACCGGCCGTCCGATCACGTTCAAGGGACAGAATCTGTTCAACATGGCGCTGTTTGCATCGGCGCTGGGCTGCTTCGTGTGGCTGATCTTCCACCCGTTCGATGTGCGCGTGTTCTACGTCATGCTCGCCGTCGGCTTTGCCATCGGCGTGCTGATGGTGCTGCCCATCGGCGGCGCCGACATGCCGGTGGTCGTCTCACTGCTCAACTCGTACGCTGGACTTGCTGCCTCGGCGACCGGATTCGCCATCGACAACAACGTGCTGATCATCGCGGGTGCACTCGACGGTGCGTCCGGTTTCATCCTGTCGATCATCATGTCGAAGGCGATGAACCGCTCGTTTGGCAACGTATTGTTCGGTGCGTTCGGCAGCGCCGTCACGTCGAGCAGCAAGACGGGCGAAGGACTTGTCGCCAAGAGCATCAGCGCTGAAGATGCGGCAGTGCAGCTTGCGTATGCAGGACGCGTGGTGTTCGTGCCGGGATACGGCATGGCCGTCGCCCAGGCGCAGCATCAGGTGCGTGAGCTCGCGGAGCTGATCGAGAAGAACGGCGGCGAGGTGAAGTACGCGATTCATCCCGTGGCCGGTCGCATGCCGGGCCACATGAACGTGCTGCTGGCCGAGGCAAACGTGCCGTATGACAGGCTCTACGACATGGACGAAATCAACGACCAGTTTGCGGAGACCGATGTCGCCGTGGTGATCGGTGCCAACGACGTGGTGAATCCGGCGGCGAAGAACGACAAGACTTCGCCCATCTACGGCATGCCGATTCTGAACGTGAGCGAAGCACGCAACATCATCGTGCTCAAGCGCGGCATGAACCCCGGCTTCGCAGGCATCGAAAACGAACTGTTCTTCGACGAGAAGACGAACATGCTCTTCGGTGATGCGAAGTCTTCGCTCACAAAGCTCGTGGCGGAAGTGAAGGCCTTGTAGACGTACCGTCACGTCACGGGCATGGTTGTCACTATGCCGAAATGAGCGCCGCGTCCGTTACTTCGGGCGCGGCGTTCGCGTCCTAGGGCACACACGGACACCACTTCCCCGGAGAGTCTCGGAAGTACGCTGCACGAACTTGAGCGTTTCGCTGAAATCTCCCGGGACCCGCCTCGGATCCGTCCATAATCCCTCCTGGAGATGCATCGCATGTTCCGTCGTTCCGCAGTCGCGGCCAGCGTATTCGCGCTTGGCCTCATCGTCGCCCCGTCGCTGCAGGCGCAGGCACCGCTCACCGGACCATCATGCAATGCTGGCGCCGGCAGCGTGTGTGATCATTTGCTCACAGCGGTGGTCCCGACGCTCGTGAACCTCACGCTCGAGAACAGCCAGACGAATCTTGGCAGCATCACGGCGCTGCAGTTCGACAGCACGCAGTATGTCGCGGGTCCGCGGTTCGATTCGCGCGGCAACGTGGCGTATACCGTGTCAATCGAGGCGACCACCGCTACGTTTGGTCCCACCGGCAACAAGAATGCAGGGGATGTTCGCTATCTCGTGGTGCCCGCCGCAACGGGCTGCGGCGCAACCACGGGATTCAACGCTGTCGGTGTCGCGCCGTCAACGCTGTATAGCGGTGCACGCGGCAGCGCTCCCCGACAGCAGCTCTGCTTCAACGTCCTGTGGAACTATGCGACGGACGAGCCGGGCAACTACGATCTGCCGCTCGATCTCACGATCACGGCGCCGTAAGCAGCTCCGCACGCAGCGTTGGACCACGGGGGAGTCGGCGCATTCGGCCGGCTCCCCTTTCGCCTTTGCAGCACGAGGCAGCGGAGCGGTGCGGCGTCACTGCCGCGGAACGCGTCGTTACAAGGGGACGAAGTCGTCTCGAACCGTTACCGCGCTGGCACACAGGCGTCTATCTGCTGACAACGCGCCACACCTGCAAACTCCGGTCTCTAGTCTCGACAGCTCGCGCGAGAACTTGAGGACCGGATTCCCACCGCGACTATCCCTCCATTCATGCACGTTCGCTCCCCTGCCCGCTGGTGGCTCTCCGCGCTCTCGTGCGCGCTGCTCACGTTCGCCGCGCAGGACGCGCACGGTCAGCTCACCGTCGACGCGCTCGAGGTACACATGACCGCCTCGGGCGCGTCGGGGGTTCGCCTGGTGAATGTGCGCAACGATGCCGGCCAGCGCGTGCAGGCAGTGGTGACTATTGAAGACTGGGAGCGCGACGAACGGGGCGTGAATCGATTCATGCCGGCCGGTGCGCATCCGCAGAGTTGCTCGGGTGCACTCGATGTATTTCCGAAGTCGATTGTGCTTGACCCCGGCGAGTCGGCGAACGTGCGACTGTCGCTCGCACCGGGCGCGAGTGCGAGCCCGGGTGCGACTGCGAAATCCGCCAACTGCTGGTCGGTCGTCTTCATCGAGAACCGCGCGACGCAGGAAGCTGGTGGACGCCAGTTGAGCTACAACGTGCGCACGGGAATCAAGGTGTACGGCGAAGCACCCACTGCGCGCCGCGATGGCTTCATCGAGGCCATGGAGATTGCCGAACCCGCGAAGGACTCACTCGACGTGATGTTTCGAAACGCGGGTGATGTGCAGCTCCAGGTGAAGGCGTCCGTTGAAGTGCGTCGCGTTGACAACTCGGTGGCCCATCGCACTGAGCTCGAGTCGTTTCCCGTGCTTCCTTCGCAGCGCCGCGTCATCCGGAGCGCGGTGCCCATGCTTCCCAAGGGGCGGTACGTATTGCTGGCCCTGCTCGACTACGGTGGCAGTGAGATCGTGGCCGGGCAGCTGGAGTACGAGGTTCGCTGAGTGCGACTCGGAACTTGTGCAGGGATGACCATGGCTCGCGCACTGATGGCGCAGTGTGCGCTGCTCTGCGCGTTGCCACTCATGTCGGCTCGCGCGCAAAGCACGGACTTCCAGCTCTCCGCAGGCTCCTTCGCCTTTCCGACTCCCACGGCCGCGAACTACACGACGTGGCCGCCGAGCGCCACCGGACCGGTGACCGATTCGGTGCCAGTGGTGTTTGCAGTCGACCGAGTACAACAGTCGACGGAACGCATCACCACCGTGTTGCTTCGCTGTACTGGCACCACTGGCGTCAAGGTCTGCGGTGACATCGAGTGGCGAAGCAACAGCAACGCTTCATGGAAAGCGTTGACGCTCGTCGATGCCGTAGTCGAAACGCGAACACTGATTCCGCTCGCGCTGAACGATTCGTGGAGCGGCACGCTATGGTTTCGCGTGCGGCTCAACTGGAACGATCCCGCGCCGAGTGTTTCGACGAGCAGCATCGCGCTCACGCTGTCGGTGTATCGTCCGTGATCATGGCGCGACTTGGTGCGCTGTCGTTCTGCGTGTTCGCTTGCCTGAGCGGAGCGGGCGCGCGGACGCTGCAAGCGCAGGCGGACGGCAATGCCGCATCAGCGACTGAGGACGAGACAGAAGTGCGAACCGAGCATGCGCGAGTGTCGCCCTCACGCGAAATGGCACCCCGAGATCCATCGCGCCGTACGACACCGGCCACCTCCGCGAGTGTGCCCATGCCGATACGGGTAGCGCCCACCGTTCACGTGCGCCTGCGCGCCGGCGAACGAACGATGCTGGCATTGCCGATTCCATCCTCGTTGCAGCGACGTGACTCGGTGTCGTTTCATCTCAACCGCTCGATGGGCGACGTACTGGGCGGTGCCGGCGATGGCACGTTCATGTCGGACGAGGCCACCGTGCCCGTCAGTGTGCGCGTGCCGGATCGGCTGAAAAGCGGTGTGCATCGTGTGGGGGACCTGCGGTTCTGGTCGGCCGACGGACGGGGTGAACGCGTGATCATTCCCATCGAGCTTACCGTTGTCACGGATACAATGGCCCTGCTGCGCGCCAGTCTCATGGCGAGTGAGATTCGAGCGGCGGAGGCGCGTGCCGGCGACGATGGGATCGCGTCCAGGACTTTCATGCGCGGTGGCATATTGCGCGACGACGCAGCGCCCGCAGGTGCAACGCGCGTGCGTGTGGCAGCCACCGAGTACATCACCGCTTCACCACGCACCGTGCAGTTGGTGAGCGTTGCCGTGCCCGCAGCGCTTCGTCAGCTCGATTCGGTCTCGTACAGCGTGGTGCGAGCGCCGGGAGCGGCCGTCAACGGACCGCGCGACGGTCACCTGCGCACGGCCGACGGTCGTGTGCTCCTGTCGGTATCGGTGCCGAGCCAATCGCTGGCCGGTCGGATGCGCGTGGCAGAGGTCCGCTATCGCGATTCGCGCGACGGTTCCATGGTCATCGTCCCTGTGGAAGTATTGGTGGATGCGGTGCATGCCATCAGCGTTGTGAGTGCCGCGCCGCTCACGCATGCGGTGCAGGGCCGCCGCACCACCGTGCGTCTGGTTCTCACCAACGCCGGCAACATCGAAGATACCGTGCGACTCTCCGTGGCCGTGCCTGAGCAATGGCGCGGTCGTGTTCGAGACGACAAGCCGATCGTGCTCGCGCCCGGTGCGGTGCTGGCACGTGACGTCGAACTCACGGCGCCGTCGCAACAACTCGGCACGAGCAATGTGGTCATTCACGCGATCCGAGGTGGAGAATCTTCCATCGTCGCCGATGAAGCGCAGCGCACGCTCGTGCTTCCTGTCGAAGTGCTGCGCGTCAACGCGGCTTCCCAGTTCGGTCCGGCTCTCGGCGTCAGCTACAGCGCGGCGCAGCAGCCCGGACAGCCGCTGCTGGACAGCTGGGCGTTCACGCTGTCAGGGCCTCTCGCAAGAGGCGTGAGCATCAACGCGTCGTGGACGCAGCGGGCGGTGTTCGGCACGCCGGGGCTTTCGCGCATTGGTGGCGGACAACTGTTTCCTTCAATCGCTCTGCTGCATCCGCGCTGGCGGCTGGATGTCGGCAACGCCGTAGCAGATCTTGGCGACCTCGCGGGCATGGTGCGCAACGGGCGCGGCGTGTCGGCATCGTACAACGACTCCACCTGGCGGTTCTCCGCACTGCTGGCTCGGCCCTATGCGCTCGATGCGGGCAACGCCACTGACGGTGCAGCGCCGTTCACCACTCGATTCGGCGGTGTGTTTGCAGGCGCGCGGATTGGCGCCGTGCGCGACGGCCTGGCGTGGTCGTCCACCATCAGTCATCTGCGCGACCCGCTGCTCATGCGTGCACAACTTGACGCGGTTACGATGGGTGTGAGCCGTGTGCCTCGCGACGGCTTCACTGCGCGCGGCGAGCTGGCGTGGCGCAACTGGTTGGGTGATGCTGGGGCCGGCGCTTCGGCCGAGTTCGCAAACCGCAGCGACGATCGCGACTGGCGGCTGCGCGCCGCCTACGTGCCCGGTGGCAGTCGCGCATTCGCCCGCGCGCAATCCGATGTGACCGTCACAGGCACTCAACGGCTCGGTACCACGCGAATCGGATTCGTGGGCTACTACGCCGCCGATCGCGATGCAGGGGGACGTGCGTATGGCGAGCACAGCGTGCTGGATATGCCGTCGAGCGCGACACGATCTGCGTCGCGCCAGGAAACGCGTGGCGTCGCAGTGCTGCCGCAATGGCGAGTGGGCAAGACGGCGAGTCTTGGCATCGAAGCGCGATTGAGTCAGTCCGAAAGCGGCGATGTCTCGACGCACATGTCCACGATGTCGCAGGTGCTTGGGCTCTTCACCTCGGCGCGCATCGCGGCCATCACCGCGACGAGCAGTGCATCGTACACTCACGCGCGCCGCGATCTTCAGTTCAGCGACGTCGCGCCCAGCGCGCTCGATGAAAGCCAGCTCAACTGGACCGCGCAACTGCTGTGGCCCATGGCTTACGGTGTGTTCGACGTCTATTCGTCGCTGCAGCGACGCATGGGCGCTGCGGCCATGTCCGATGGGCAGCACGACGTCGTGTTACGGGCGGAACGATTGGCCGTGCCGTATCTGGATGGACGCGTGCACGTGAGCGCGGCAGTGGGACGCAGCACCAGTCTTTCAACGGGCAGCGCCGTTCTCACGCAGCGTGTGGGCCTTTCATCGTCGCTTCCGTTCGCGACATACCTGCGTCTCGACTTCGAACGCAATCCATTTGTGGGCGTGCGTGGTGCCTCGGGCTGGAGCACGGCGCTGCGCATCGAACGGTCGTTCGGCGCACCCGGATTTCTTCGTGGTGGTCGCGGTGCCGGGGTGGTGTTCGAGGATCTCAACGGCAACGGCGTGCGCGACGACGGGGAGCGCGGCCTGTCGGGTGTGATCGTGCGAGTCGGCGCCGACGTGATGGTCACCGACCAGGGCGGTGCATACCGTCTCACGCATGCAGGTGGTGGAGTTCCAGTCATCGATGAGCGCTCGCTGCCCTTCGGACTGATGATCGCTCCGCAGCACACGCTCGCCGCGGTTGGTGCATCGGGCGCCGGCTCGGACATTGCGGTGGTGCCCGTTGGCAGTGTGGAAGTGCGACTCGAACTCGCGGACGATGCAACGATGCGTCGTCTCCCCGTATCCTGGGCGGACGTGAGTGTGGCCGCGCGTGATGCGACCGGACGGCGGCACATCGCACATGTGCTGGCCGATGGCCGCGCCGTATTCGAGGCGCTGCCGAGCGGGTCGTATCAGCTCGAGATCGACGGATCGTCGGCCAGTGAGCCACTGTCCGTGCAGGGTGTCGCACCGTCGTTCACGCTCGCCGGACAGCGTGAGACGCAGATCGTGCGTGTTGTGCTCGGGCCCCGGCGCGTACGGCTCTTTCGCGCCGAACCGGTGCGACGCGAAACCAGCGGAGGTTCTCGCTGATGCGATCGCGTGTGTGGTCCCTCGGCATCATGCTGCTCGCACTGTCAACTGGCGCGTGCTCGTCTTCGGTCACAGCGCCTGAGCAGTCGAGTGAAGTGTGGCAGTACACTGGATCGCAGCGCATTCCCAATGTGCTGCAGTTGGACGGCGTGCTCGTGGTCACGCGCAGGAATGGCGACAAGTTCGAGGGTTCGCTCGATGTGCGCCGCACCGATGCACTGGGGCAGGCAGAGCGTGTGCGCGGTCTCGTTGTGGGCCGCAGAGGGGACGGGACGCTCCAGTTCGAAGCAACACTCGACGGCGTGGTGCTCCGGCATGTCGGCCGTGCCGCAGGTGACAGTGTATCAGGCACGTGGCTCGACGACGGGACGTTCCGCGGTTCACTCCTGTCGGGATCATTCCTGCTTGTGCGGCAGCCGTGACAGCCGCAAGAGTGCTGTTGTTGCTAAGCACGCTATGCGCCGTACCACTTGGTGCACAGGCTTCGTGCTCGGTGCAGCATCCAGGCGCGCGGCAGACTCGCGACTGCACCGTCACACTGAGTACGACGTTGCAATTGAGGGAGACTGCGCAGCTCACGCTGAGTCGGAGTGCCACCGATATCGCGGCTCTGTCGATTGCTGCAACTGACCTGCTCTTTCGCGCTGCCAATGATACCGGCATTGTCGTCATGGGTCCGTCGCTGCATGTGTCGGCCAATCGCGCCATCGCTGTCACGCTGGTCAACGCTCCGCAGTTCAGCGGACCGGCGCCCAAGCCGGCGTCCGAGGTCCTGCTTGGTGTGTCACCAACGATGAAGCGGTGCGCGGGAGTGCCGATGATGCCGCTGAGCGATAGTCCCAAGGCAGTGCAGCAGGCCACGCCGAGGCTGATCATGCAGACGGCTGGTGCAGCCAGTGACCTCGCGCGGCAGCTCTGCTTTCGTGTGCACTGGCGATACGCGACCGATCCGCCGGGCAGCTACAGTCTGCCATTGACGTTCAGCATTACGGCGCCGTAAACCGCACTGTCACAGAAGCGGCGTCGATCGACGTGACGCGGCAGCGGACAGTCAAGTTCGGCATGCGACATGCCGATACGCATCGGCATGAGCTGCATTTGTCTGCGCTGCGCCGTCCCCGCGACCAACCGGTTCGCCTTCCCGACGCATCTGCGCCTGATCGCACCGTGCGCCTCTCGGTCGGTCCTGCGGTCAATCGTGGAAACCGTTGCGCTCGTCCTTGTCGTCAGCGTGGCGCTGGTGCCACGAACGAGCGGCGCGCAGGCCACAGTGTCAGCGCACGCCAGGCTGCACGCGGTTCGTGCAGTGGTGGGTACCGTCACGCACACGGCCTTTCTGTCACACCAGCGGCTCACCGCCGAACAGGTGAAGTTGCTATTGCCGCCGGGCTATGCGGCGCAGTCGGGCAGGGCGTGGATCAGCACTGTTGATCTGCGCGGCAACGTGAACGGCGTGTTGCTGCTCGAGCCTCGCACCGCCGCGACGGGCAGCGCGAAATGGCTTGTCATGAATGCAGATGGCCAGCTGGTGCCCTGGACATCGCAGGCGATCGGCATTTCGCGAACTCTGCCTGCGGGACGGCATACGGTATCGTTCGTTTGGGTCGCACCGGATACTGCGTCCGCACCGCCTGAGGCGGCGCTGCGCGTTCAGCCGTCGCCGTAGCTCGTCACCAACTCCCCATCGCGCCGTCTGGGCGCGACGAGCGCGCGCAGTGCTAAATTGCCGTGACGCTCGACGCCGTCACCCTCCGTCGGCGCCGATTTATCTCGAGGAGTTCGTCTACATGCCAGACATGACCTGCCAGCGCTGCGGACAGACGCGCGCCGGCTTCGACAAGGCGCCTATCGGTGTGATGGGCGAAACGGCAACGCGACTTGTCGCCGAGATCTGCCAGACGTGCTGGGCCGATTGGCTGAAGCAGCAGACGATGCTGATCAATCATTACGGTCTGAATCTTATGGACGCCCAGTCGCGCACATTTCTCAGCCGCAATCGCGAAGGATTTCTATTCAAGACCGCTGCCGTTGAGGACATCGACACCAGCAAACAGGGAACGATCAGCCACGAGTAAGCGCACTCGCTCGCGCGCATATCCACCGTCGCCCGTTCACTGTTGACTGTCACCGTGAACGGCGTGCAGATCTCTGCGCCGAACAACTGATTGCTCGGCCGCGAGATCGTCAAACCGTTGACAGTTGCGGTATACGGTTCACTGTGAACGGTCCTCCCGGCCTGGAGACAGACAAATACGACAAACGCCCCGGACACCAGGCCCGGGGCGTTCTGCGTCTGTCGCGCAAATTTCGCGCGGGTGGAAGTTCAGCCGTTGCCGGCGATGTAGCGGGCGAAGCGTCCGCACACGGCACATTTCAACGTGACGTGTGAGTTGCTCGGCGGTGGATACAGCGCAGGTTCACGCGTGATCTCACCAGAGCATGACGGGCATGCCAGTGGCAAGCCGCTCCGATCGCTGGCGATCAGATGCAATGCTTGCGCAGGGTTGTAGGTGTTCGGCCTCGGCTTCCGCATTACCCCCCCTCCTCGGGTTTGCGAGGCGCGGTGCGACTGTCGCACCAGCGCGTCTCCTGCAACATAATGATTCCAGGGCCATCTCTCTACTGAGCCTTCGCAGAATAACCGTCAAACTGTCAATTATCGGTTGTTTTTCAGGTCCCTCGGTCCGGACCCGCCCGGCGGGGCACTTGCGCCGGGCTGCGCCATGAATGAGGCTTGACTATCATGTCACTCCGCCGAAAATCTGACGAAGAGACGGAACGCGCCCCGCTGCCGGGGACGGCGCATCCGTTGGAGGTCTCCCCGGAAACGCAAACCGCGCTCAAGCTCTGGGTCGTGCTCTCCCGCGCTCAGGCCGCCGTCAGTGCGCACGTTTCCGCCGACGTGGCCCGTCATGGTTTGACGCTCACAGAGTTTGCCATTCTCGAGGCGCTCTATCACCGCGGCGCCATGTTGCTGGGCGAGGTGCAACGCAGAATTCTCGTCTCTAGCGGGGGTATCACCTTCCTGGTGGACCGTCTGGTCGCCAAGGGGCTGGTGGAGCGTCAGGAATGCCCGTCAGATCGCCGGGCCCGCTACGCCGCGCTCACTGACGAGGGCGAAGCAATGATCCGTCGAATCTTCCCGTCACATGCCGCCATGATCGAGCGCGTAGTAAGTGGGCTGGACCTCGCCGAGCAGGAAGAGGCCGCCCAGTTGCTCAAGCGCCTCGGCCACGCGGCTGCTTCCGCTGACATCAAGGAAGTCACGTTCAGCAACGTTTGATCCCTGCCCTTGCGCAACTCGGCAGGAGCATTTATCTTAGTTCTGAGAAATACATTGGTGAGCGACAGCCGGTCGCCACCGCGCGCTAAAACCTCACGGAAAGGAATCACACCATGCAGTGGGCAATCGATCCGACGCACAGCCAGATCACGTTCTCCGTCAAGCACCTGGGAATCTCCACGGTACGCGGTTCCTTCGAGAAGATCAGCGGCACGATCGACGAAGCTGACGGCGCGGTTGCGGGCGCCGACATCACAATCGACGTCGCGTCCATCACGACTGGTGGCGGCCAGCGGGACGACCATCTCAAGTCGGCTGATTTCTTCGACGTCGAGAACCACCCGACCGCGACGTTTCGCGTGACCAAGACAGAGCGCGCAGGCGACGCGCTTACGGCTCACGGTGAGCTGACATTGCGCGGCGTGACGAAGCCGGTGGCACTCAAGGGCGAGATCGGTGGACCGGCCAAGGACCCGTGGGGCAATACAAAGGTGAGCGCCACGCTCAGCGGCAAGATTTCGCGAAAGGAGTGGGGCCTGGTGTGGAATGCGGCGCTGGAGTCGGGCGGCGTGCTCGTGAGCGATGACGTGAAGCTCGATGTGGAAGTGCAGGCAGCGCCGACAGCAGTGGCCGCGTAAACGTTCTCTCTGAGCTTCAGGAGGCCACGACTACGAGACGAACACGACCTCGCCCTCATCGTCGATCCCAAGCTCCTGCTCGAGCCCGCACACGCCGCACTTGAGCGTCGCGCTCCATAAAACGCCGAGCGCGTCGTGCAACGATTTTGTGCTCGGCTTGACTGCCACCTTGCGGTAGGAGTATTCCCTGCACCCTTCGCACGCGTGCGATCGCGCAATGCGCTCAGCGCGCTCCTGCGAGATCGCCATCAGGGTTCGCGGTCTTCTTTGTCATCTCGGCGCTTCTCGAGGGCGTCAGCTCCTGCGCCAAGTATGCCACGCATAGGATCGGGGAACCCGAGTGATGGCGACGGTGCCGTCCGCGCGACACGCTTGAGTGGCGCACTGCCCGGCGACGTGTCGTCGGCTTCCCGTGCACGCAGCAACTCGCGCAGGCCACCCAGCGCGCCCATCACGCCTGACGCTTCGACAGGCAGGAACACCGTGGAGCCTTTGCCTGCCGCGAGCTGCGGCAGCGCTTCGAGGTATTTGAGACCGAGCAGATAGGTTGACGCCTGGCCCTCGGGCAAGGCCGCTGTGATGCGCTCGATGGCAGTGGCTTCTGCCTCGGCCATTGCGAGGCGTGCCTCGGCAAGACCCTGCGCGCGCAGGATCGATGCTTCGCGTTCGCCTTCTGCCTTGCGCACCTGCGATTCGCGCAAGCCTTCGGCTTCGAGCACCGTTGCGCGCTTGCTCGCTTCGGCGTTGGTCACGGCTGCGCGACGTTCGCGCTCCGCGCGCATCTGCAGTTCCATGGACTGCTGAATGTCACGTGGTGGTTCGATGCTCTGCAACTCGACACGGGTGACGTCGACTCCCCAACCGATGGACGCTTCTTCGATCACCTCGCGCATGCGCCCATTGATGACATCGCGGCTCGACAGCGTTGCGTCGAGCTCCATCTCACCGACGATGTTGCGCAGCGTTGTACGCGTCAGAGTTTCGAGCGCGTAGGGCAGGTTGGCCACGGAGTAGGTGGCCTTCTGTGGATCGGCGACGCGGTAGTACAACACCGCGTCGATGTCGATCGTGACGTTGTCCTTGGTGATGACCGGCTGGCTCGGAAAGTTGAGCACCTGTTCGCGCAGGTCGATGCGCGCGGTGACCGACTGCACGACGCGCTTGAGCCCGCCGGGATCGGAATCGAAGAAGCGCACTTCGATGGAGCGCGGGCGTTCGATGAACGGGATGAGAATATTCAGCCCCGAACGTGCGATGCGGTCGAAGCGGCCAAGCCGCTCCACGACCATGACTTCGGCCTGGCCAATGATCTTGACAGACGAGATGATCACGGCGAGCGCAATGACACCCAGAATGTAGAGCGCAATCACAGCGAGCTCTCCCGAGCTACGGGTTGGACGCGGGCGGGAAATCACGCCCTGTCCTGCAAGCTAACCGTTTGAGCGAGTCTACCGCGCGACCCAGTCGGCCACGAACACGTTCGTCTCGCCTTCGACCTTCGCATTCCGGTTGGATGCCCACAGCAGCTTCGTGCCGTCGGGGCTGAACATGGGGAAACCGTCGAACTCGGGGTGCGTGGTGATCTGCGTGAGGTTCGACCCGTCGACGTTCACGACGTACAGGTTGAAGTCTCGACTGCGCGGATTGATGTGGTTGGACGAGAAGATGATGCGCTGCCCGTCAGGCGTCCATGTTGGGCCGAAGTTGGCGCCGCCGAGCGTCGTTATTTGCGTCTGGTTGCTGCCGTCGGCGTTCATGACGAAGAGCTCGACCTTGCTGGGGCGAATGATGTCCATGGCCAGCAACCGGTCGTACTGCGCGAGCTCGGCCGAGTCGGCGGGATGATGCGCGCGATAGACGATCTTGGTGCCGTCCGGCGACCACCACGGTCCGCCGTCGTAGCCGCGCGTGTTCGTGAGCTGCTTCACGTTCGTGCCGTCGACATTCATGGTGTAGATGTCGAGATCTCCGTCCTTGGTGGACGTGAACACGATCGACTTCCCGTCGGGCGAGAGCACGCCCTCTGCGGTGTAGACGCCGTAGTTGGTGAGGCGCTGGAGGTCGGTGCCGTCGGGGTTGCTCGTGTAGATGTCGTACTTGTCGAGCGGCCAGACGTAGCCCTGCGACGGATCGGGGCGCGGCGGGCAGGCGCTGTCGGCGTGATGCGTGGCGGCGAAGAAGACGCGGCTGTCGTTGCTGTAGAAGAAGCCGCAGGTGGTCTTGCCGCCCACGGAGATCTGCTTCACGTCGGAGCCGTCGGCGCGCATCACGTACTGCTGGTCGCAGGTGCGTCCGTCGCGGGTGCTCTGGAACGTGATGTACTGCCCGTTGGCGCTCCAGTACGCCTCGGCGTTCTCTCCGCCGAAGGTGAGCTGACGAAGATTGGCGAGGTAGGGGCTCTCGGCGGCTTCTGGTTCGACCGTGACGGCCGGCGTGGCGGGTTTGGACGCGGTGGCGGCGGAGTTGGGTGAATCGGCGGCGGAGGAGCCGCAAGCGGCGAGCAGCAGGGCGGCGGCGAGCGCGGCCGGGGGGCGG
>JBGTFN010000258.1:0-3477 GCA_041747275.1 Gemmatimonadaceae bacterium
AAAGAAAATGGGACTTCGGCGTTTCGAATTTCTGGACGCCGTTGATTCCAAGGATCTTTCGGCGGAGGAGTTGCGCGCTTCAGAGACATACGACTCAGAAACGTGTCTCCGCTTTCACACGCGTGACTTGACGCTCAATGAAATTGCGTGCAGCCTTTCGCATGCGGAGGCGTACCGACGCGTCGTGGAGCGCGGTCATGAATGGGCCTTGATAATTGAAGATGACGCCCTATTCCGGACGCGTCGAATAGCTCGACTCCGGTTCGAGTCAATCCCCAGTGGTACCGATGTTGTTTTTCTCAATGCGTTTCTCGATCGAACGACCCCCCGAGATCCTCTCGCGCCGCAACTTTATGCTGACACGTCGTACGCCGGATCGTCAGCCGCGTACCTGGTGAGTTTGAGCGCGGCGAAGCGTCTGCTGGAGGCGGCAAGACCCGTTGTGCACGCCGCAGACGGATTGTTGGGTCGGGTCTTGTCCAGTCCTGCAAGTGGAACCCACCCCTTCCGACAAAAGGGCGTCTCGCTCACTCTCACCGGAGTCATCGTATTTCCGGAAGCAGTGACCAACGGATCGACGGAGCACTACCACACGTCGTCCATTCGCTAGTGTTCGTGGGTTGATGGCCCTGATGAATCTGCGAGTTGCACTTTCTGATGACGGCTCAACGGAACACAGGCGCTCCCTGCAGGAACTGCGGGACGCCGGTGTGTCAGTGCCAGCGAGCTGGCACCCGGAGGTGGGTGACGCGAGCGCCTTCGGAGAACGCCGAATCTGGCTGAGCGAGGCGCACCCGGCTGCCCCACTTGGGCTTATGGTCAGCATCTCGAGCAGCCGCAGAGTGCCGTGGGCCCGCATCGCGCACATTGAACACCTGGGTGACCCATACCTTGCGAAGCACGCCAGCCGCATTGGCCAGCTCATACGCGTGGGAGCGCAGCAGATCGGGCGAGTGATGCGTCTGGAGGTGCGGTTGCTGCACCGTGAGGCGTCTATACGCGAATCCTTGGCGGCTGGCCTCGCAGACCAGGGTGCTCACGGTGTTCGACATCCTGCGATGTATCGGTCTACGCGTGTCCTGGAAGTTCTAGGCACCAGCGCTCAAATGTTTGCAAAACTGCCGGGCGTAGCACGCCGCAACATCTGTCAGCCTTTAAACCACGGCCTGCTGATCAAGACGAATGCTGTCCGGGAGCGAGACGTCCCGCGCCTGCTCGCGCTTATGGAAGCAACATTCGCCCGTACCGGCGGCCATGAACACCGCGATCGATGGGCTCGCGATCTCTTGCGGGCTGTGCGCAACCCGGATCACCGACCACTCGCTACGCTCGAGCGCGCCGAGGGATCGGGCGGAAACGCGATCGTAGCGTTTGCCCTGGGCGCGCATAACGGGGACCACATCACCTATCATCACGGCGCGGTGGATCGCAGCGCCGGCCTGGGCTCACTGCCGCTCGGTTACGCACCCATCTGGGCCTTGGTGGAGTGGGGAGTATCCCGCGGCGTACGCTGGATTGACCTCGGAGGCATCACCACGTCAACCGACCCCAGTCACCCACTTCAGGGCATTACAGCCTTCAAGCGCAACTTCGGAGGCCAGGACGCCATTGTGGCCGACGAAATGCGCCTTACGCTCAGCCCAGCGAACGTGCAACTCGAGAAAACATTGGGAGTCTTGCTTAACCGCTAGCTGCTCGCAAGGTGGAGCGCAGCAGAGTCACCGCCTGGACCGCCCGCCCGCCTTCGCCAACCGACTCAAATACAGTTCCTGATACTTGCTCACAGTGGCTCTGATGCTGTAGTCGCGATTCACCCTCTCTCGCGCCGCGTCGCCCAGCCTCGCGCGCGCCGACGGGTCACTGAGCATCGCATTCACCGCCTGCGATATCGCCTCCGGCGACTGTGGCGGAATCAGCACCCCGCAGGCCCCGTGCTCGAGCACATCAGGAATTGCCCCCACGGCAGTTGACACAATGCACGTGCTGGCCGCCATGGCCTCCAGTAGGGATATCGGCAGCCCTTCCGCCTCAGATGGCAGCACGAACACATCAAGCGCCCAAAGCACATCGACTACATCGGTGCGCTTGCCAATGAATCGTACGTTGTCCGTGATGCCCAGCGCATCCACCTGATCTCTCAATCTCTGCTCCAGCGGCCCCCCCCCGGCAATGATCACGCCCGTATTCGGGTGCTGCTCGAGAATCTGCGGCACCGCATTGAGCAGGTGATCCAGCCCCTTGCGATCGCGGTGCATGGCCACCACACCAATGCGCTGCGCAAAGTGGGCGCAGTCTGCCTCGGCCAGCCACTCGGGCGTCGGCCTGGACGGCCGCGCGAAGCGGTCGACATCAATGCCGTTGTTGATTACCTGAATCCGTTCGCGTGGGATCTTCTCGTACTGATGCAGGTTGTTCTTCGCTTCTTCGGAGACCGCCACCACCCCGCCAAACCGTTTCGCTGCCAGGCGCTCTACCAACATGCGATCGGCGCGATCGGGCCACGTCACACGGTTATGGTCGGTATGCACTACAGGAATCCGAGTGAACTGCGTGCTTTGGGCCAGAAAGGCATCGAGAAAGGGTCCCCGGTTGTGCGTATGCACAATATCAATCCGCTCCATACGCACCAGCGCCTGAAGCCGTCTGAACGAGAAGTATCTCGCTATTCCCTTTGGGTCAGGCGCCAGCACATGCACCGTGATGCCTGCTTCCCTTGCCTCAGCCGCAAGCGTGCCTTCGCGCGCCAGGCACGCAATGGACGGTTCAAACTGATCGCGATCCACATGCAGGCACAGGTCAACGACCAGTCGTTCGAGTCCGCCCAGATTGAGCGAGTTGGTCACCTGAAGCACACGCACCCGCGGTCCCAAGTCAGTCGCTCCGTACGGTAGCGTTGTCGGGCGCTGCGACCTCACTCGCAGCTTCACGAATGTCGGCAACGATCCTGTTGGTCGCCGCCTCGATGGTCTCACAGCTCCTGTGATAAAACTCGGGAAGTGAGTGAAACGGATCGTGGATGTAGGTGCGCGCAGGCCGAGCCCAGCGGCCCAGCGGTACGCTCATTGTGTTGGGAAGCAGTGAGCGAACGAGCTGCAGCTGGCTCAGCTCAAACACTGCCACCAGATCGGTCGGACGTGCTTTGTACTCGCTGAGCGGAGCTGTGCGATGCGCCGACAAGTCATAGCCGAGCGTGCGCGCCGCTTCGAGCATTCCAGCATCGGCCGGCTTGCCTATATGAGTGTCGAGTCCGTACGACACGGTGTCAAAGTTGAGCGTGCGCGCCACTTCGGCAGCGAACGCGCTGCGGCATACGTTGCCCCGGCACACGAATACGATCCGAGACACTTCGCCCAATCTGACGGGAGACGACCGACCCGCGCCGGCGGTCCACCGAATTTCTTCAAGCACCAGCCGTGCCAGCCCGCTCCGCGAGCCGAAGTGCTTGCGAATCGTTGCAGTGCTCAGCGGAGACGGTCG
>JBGTFN010000259.1:0-7411 GCA_041747275.1 Gemmatimonadaceae bacterium
TCGTGCCCTTCGCGATGGCACGCGGCGCATCGCGGTGGGCGCGCGTTCAGCGCTGTTCGCGCCACTTGCCAACGTTGGTGTGATCGTCGTGGACGAGGAACACGATGCGAGCTACAAGCAGGCCGAGACGCCGCGCTACCACGCGCGCGAAGCGGCCATCGTGCGCGCGCGTGCAGAAGGAGCCGTCGTGGTGCTCGGCAGCGCCACACCGTCTCTGGAAACCTGGGAGCGCACAGCGCGTGAGCAGATCATCAAGCTCGAGTTGCCACTACGAGCGACAGGAGCCTCACTGCCAACCGTGCGCGTGGTGGACCTGCGTGAAGTCATGAGAGATGGAGTCGCCAATCGTCCGCCCAATGCGCCGTTCGACGAATCATTGGGCGTTCTATCGCCGATGCTCGTGCAGTCCATGGCCGAGCGATTGCAGCGAGGCGAACAGTGCGTGCTGCTGCTCAACAGGCGCGGCTTCTCGTCATTCCTCGAATGTCGCGACTGCGGTGACGTCACGACGTGTCCCAACTGCTCCATCGCGCTGACGTATCATCGCGTGCCGGAGTCGCTCGTTTGCCACTACTGTCAGCATCGTGCGCCGGTGCACACGCGCTGCACCGCATGTGGTGGACCCGCGCTGGCGCGGCGTGGTCTGGGCACCCAGCAGGTGGAGCGGATCGTCGCCGAACGCTTTCCTGATGCGCGCATCGCTCGCATGGATGTAGACACGACGACCGGTAAATGGGCGCACGCCAACATTCTCGATCGAGTCGGTCGGCAGGAAGTGGACATTCTGCTCGGCACGCAGATGATCGCGAAGGGACTCGATTTTCCCGAAGTCACGCTCGTGGGTGTGATCGACGCCGATGTGGGTCTGCACCTGCCGGACTTTCGCGCATCTGAGCGCACCTTTCAGCTGCTCAGCCAGGTTGCGGGCAGGGCAGGGCGGGGCGCAAAGGCCGGTGAAGTCATCGTGCAGACTCGGCGTCCGGCGCATCACGCGGTTCAGTGCGCCATGACCCACGATGTACGAAGGTTCGTCGAGGCGGAGCTGGCCGTGCGCCGTTCTCCCGCCTACCCGCCATTTGTGCGTCTGGCCAACGTCATTGTCAGCGGCAGCGATGAAGCGGTCACTGCCGAACGCACTCTGCAGGCTGCCGACTGGACGAGGGCGCTCCTGCGCAAGCGCAACATCCGTGAGGTGGAGGTCGTCGGCCCCGCTCCATGCCCCGTGCACCGCATCAAGGAGCGTTGGCGCTGGCATTTCTTCTTGCGCACGCCGAACGCGGCGCTGCTGACGCGGCTTTCGCGATTCGTCGCGGAGCGCGCGCCGGTAGGCACTGACGATGCCGTGCGGTTGATTGTGGATCGGGACCCGGTGGCGCTGCTGTAAGCGGCGAGGTGCGGTGCGGATGAACACGTGGGGCTACCCTGTGCGCTCTTCATCACTGTACGAAGGCACCGAGGTCGGATGGCCTGATGGACCGAGCCATATGGCCAGATAGACGAATCACAACCACAGCCTTATGGTCGTTAGCCATCGGCCGTCGTGCGTTTCGTGTCATGCGGCCATACGGCCCGGTCCATCTGGCCATTCAGCCGTTTGGACTCGTACCACTGCACCGAGACGCGACCGGTGCGAAGCGTGCTTTCCAACCGAGCTCAGCGGCACATCTTCGCCCCGTCGGGGTACAAAGGCGTCCATTCAATCACAGGAGCCTGCATGCTCGGTACAGATGCCCTCGTGAACCTCGTGCGGGAATCGCATGACGTCGTCACTCTCTCCGTGTACGTCGATGGCCGGGTATCAGATCCGGCAATGCGCACACGCTGGCGCACCGAACTGCAGAATGCACTCGACGTCGCGCGCGCTGGCGTCCCGCCGCTTGAGCGCGAACCCTTTCTCGTGTGCACCACTCGCCTCGAGCAGGCGTTGTCACAGTTCGATGGTGCGATAGGCGCACCCGGATTTGTCGCCTTCATCACGCCGGATCAGGTGCGCTTCGCCGCGCCTGTCGCCACGCCGATGCCAACGATTGCATTCTGGTCGCGAGGAGCACGCGTTGCGCCATATGTGCGCGCACTCGAGCATGAGCGTCCCGTCATCGCCGTGATTGCAGGAAGCCGCGAAGCTCGCATATATCGTTGGCACACCGGCACGCTGAGTCGACTCGAAGCAGTAGTCGTCGGCGAGGCAGGCGATGAGTCGCCCAGTCGCTCACGCTCGAGCGGTGACTCGGCTGGACATCACAACGCGCGCGGCGCCTCGGTGGCGGACGACGTGCGTCGCGTACATGAGGCGCAGGTGCAGCGACTCGTTTCCGATACCTGCGATCGCGTCGTGCATCACGCCGGCAACAGTGGCTGGATCGTGATCGGTGGTGCGAAGGATATCGTGCCCCGTCTGCTCACCGCGCTTCCAAAGACGGCCGCGGAACGCACTCTCGTGCATCCTGGCATGGGCAGCAAGGCAACCATCGCGGAGATTCGAGCGGCAGTCACGGAAGGCGCGGCACGTCTGCGACATGCGCGCGAACAGCGCCTCGTGTCGGAACTGGTGGAGCGCGCGCATGCGAAGACGGTACGTGCCACGGTCGGCTTCGAGACCACTCGCTCGGCGATCGAGATGGGTGCTGTGGAGGAGCTGCTGCTTACGCAGGCGGCCTGGGCGAAGCATCCCGGCGAGGTCGAAGGCGTAGTCTCAGGGACGCTGTTGCAGGGCGGACTCGTTGAGCATGTGGACGGCGACGCCGCCCGTACGTTGGACGCCGAGGGTGATGGCATTGGCGCGCTGCTGCGGTTCCCCACGTCGACGCCCAACAAGGACCAGTAGCCGCCCGGTGTGGGCTCCCGATCGCGGACACGGGGTGACTATCTTTGGCGATGCCACTAGCCGCCCCGAGTCTGCGCGTGCAGCCAACGCGCGTCATCCGCAGCATTCCGAAGTACGTTTTCTGGGAACTGGACGCGCGCAAGCGAGCGCATCGCGCAGCCGGACGCTCGCTACTCGACCTCGGCATTGGCAGCCCCGATCAACCCGTACCGGAGCCAGTCGTCGAGGCGATCCGCGCTGCTGCGTCGCGTTCGGACCTGAGCGCGTATCCACCGTTCCGTGGACATCCGGAGTTTCTGCGCGTCGCGGCCGACTATCTGTCGGATCGCTTTGGTGTCAACGCTGAGCCCGACTGCAATTTCATGACGGTCGCCGGCAGCAAGGAAGGCCTCGCCGAAATCGTGCTCGCGACCTGCGAACCTGGCGACGTCGTGCTCGTACCCGAGATCTACTATCCCGTGTACGTCCGCGCGACGCAGATGGCCATGGCCGAGCCTGTGATGGTGCCGTTCAAGGATGACGGAACGCTGGATCTCGATGCCATCGATCCTGCACTCATCGCACGCGCACGCATCCTCATTGCCAACTACCCGTGCAATCCCACCACCACCACGGTGGATGTGGCGGAAATGACGCGACTGATGGAATTCGCGCGCGCCAACGACATCGTGCTCGTGAGCGATCTGGCGTATGCTGAACTCGCGTTCGATGGATATCGTCCGCCCAGTGCACTGCAGGTTCCCGGTGCGATGGACTGCACAGTCGAACTGCATTCCGCGTCGAAGAGCTTCAACATGGCCGGTTTTCGTGTCGGATTTGTCGTTGGCAACACGCAGGTCATTGATGCACTCGATGCGTATCGCAGCAACACCGGCTATGGCGCCGCGTCATTGCCTCAGCATGCGGCTGCGGCAGCGTTCCGTGGATACAAGACGATCGTGCCGCCGATCGTTGCCGAATACCAGGCACGCCGCGATGCGCTGGTAAATGCGTTCGCCGAGTGCGGATGGACTGTGACGCCGCCCAAGGCTGCGATGTACCTTTGGCTCGACGTGCCGGAAGGCTTCGATGACTGGAGCTGGACTGAACACTGCATGGACGCACACAACGTGGTGGTCACGCCCGGGCTGGCCTTTGGAGATGCGGGCAGCGGACACTTCCGCATCTCCCTCGTGCAGCCGTCGGACGTGTTGGCGCGTGCGGCGAGAGCGCTTACTTCTCGACCGTAACGGCGATATCCCACTGCACCGTGACGTCATCCTTGATCGGATTGACGCGCGAGTCGTAGGCAATACCGTACTCCTTGCGCTTGATCACGAACTCGCCGCGGAAGCGGCCCGTGCCTTCTTCGTAAAACACCATCGAGGCGGGCAGCACAACGCGCTTCGTATTGCCGCGCACCGTGAGGTCACCTTCGATATCAAGTTGGCCATCGGCCTTTGCACGCACTGCCGTGCTGACGAACGTGATCTGCGGGTGCTTCTCGACGTCGAAGAAGTCAGCGCTGCGCAGGTGTGTATCGCGGCGTGCGACGCGCGTGTCGATGCTTGCAGCGTCGATGGCGATCGAGACCTTGGACGTGCTCAGGTTCGCCGGATCGAGCGCGATGGTCGCATCCCACGTGGCAAAGTGGCCGCGCGCGTCTATGAGGCGAGATTCGGCGATGAAGTTGATCTGGCTGTGTGCCTTGTCGATGACATGCGGAACAGGGTCGACGGTGGTGCTGTTGGGCGTGCCTTCGAAAATGCTGACAGTAGAACCATCGAACGGCTTCGCGGCCATGAGAAGGACGGGCAGGGCAAGCACTGCGGCAAAGCGAACAACTGGCATGCGAACTCCGGATGTTGTGAGCGATGGGATTCGGAGCGAGACTCTCCAAAAGCGTTACCAAACAACATATCTTAGTACTGAGCCAAATGCAACCCGCCCAGTGGGTTGTAACGCTGGTGGCGCGCAGGTGATCTTGCAGGGATGACTCTGCTTCAGACATCGGACAACCGCCGACCCGTAACGGAGACCGCCGAGCGGTTTCTGCGTGCCATTATTGAACAGGTTTCGATTGAACGCCTTGGCGAGCTGCATTTGTTCACGGCGTTGCGCCAGGGCGTCTACGAGACGGGCGTGGCTGTGATTGCCGTCTGGCCCGAGCACATGCGGCAGACGGATGACACGCGCCACACGGTCTACACAGCGCGCTATCGACTGGTGGTGAAGGGTCCGGACCGCGGCCGCTGGGAGTTCGAGTGTGTGGCCGAGGCCGACGCGCCGCTCATCACGGTGGAGACCGTAGTGCGTGGCGTGCAGCGGAGAAGTGGCGACCTGGACGATCCAGTGCGTTATGACGTGGAGTCGCTTGTACACGTGCTGCGGTTGGAGCCGCCGGTCGAGGCTGTGTCTTACGCTGCGCCGGAGGTCGCGATTGAAGACGCGCTCAAAGCTGAACTGGAATCGTCGCCGCGTGGCGCGGACGAGCACTGATGGTTGCACCCGCGGTGGGTACGGCACGCACGGCGCAACAGGGACGCGACGCGTTTCGCACCTATCTGCGTGAGCACAACCTGCCGGTCACATCGCAGCGTCTTGCAATCGCTGAAGTGATCATCGGTTCAGCCGATCATCTGTCGGCTGACGAAGTCATACACGAACTCGCGACTCGTGGAGAGAAGGTCGGGACGGCGACGGTGTATCGCACGCTCGACCTGCTCGTGCGCAGCGGACTCGTGGTCGAACGCGACTTTGGTGAAGGCTTCCGTCGTTTCGAAGCGGCGCGCGATGTGCCGCATCATGAGCATCTGCTGTGCACATCGTGCGGGGCCGTGCAGGAGTTTCGCGACGAACGACTCGAACGCATGACGACCATCATCGCCGAAGCGCACGACTTTGCGCGCCAGCAGCACCGGCTCGTCATTCAGGGCGTCTGCGCCGCGTGTCGGCGCGGCGAGCGGGCTTCGCGTCCGTCTGCGGCGCTATCGCGCTGACCGGAGTCAAGCTTCATGTTGACCGCATAAAGGATTCATGGAACCCACTGTCGGAATCGCCATTGCCTTCACGGCCGGGCTGCTGAGCTTTCTCTCGCCATGCGTGCTGCCGCTCATCCCGAGCTACATCACGTTCATTACCGGCATGGGATTCGAGGATGTGACGCGGTCACGCAGCACGACGCTGCTGCATGCACTGCTCTTCATCTTCGGCTTCACGCTCATCTTCGTGGCGCTCGGCGCCAGTGCCACCGCGCTTGGCTCGCTGCTGCTTGGCTATCGCGATTGGATCACGCGCATCGGTGGCGTGCTGGTGATCATCTTCGGCCTGTACATGCTCGGCGTGCTCAACATCGGTGTGATGGCGAAGGACACGCGCATGCATCTCTCCGACAAGCCGCTCGGCTATCTCGGCACGATCATCGTCGGCATCGCGTTCGGTGCCGGGTGGACACCGTGTCTCGGCCCGATCCTTGGGGCGATTCTCACATACGCCGGCACGACAGGCGAACTTGGGCGTGGCGTGACGCTGCTGGCCACGTATTCGCTGGGGCTGGCCATACCCTTCCTGCTCAGCGCAATCGCGATGGAGCGCTTCCTGGGCGCGTTCCAGCGCTTCCGGAAGCACATGGGGCTGGTGAACAAGATCTCCGGGGTGCTGCTGATCATCGTTGGGGTGCTGATGCTCACCAACTGGTTCACCGTGCTTGCAGGGTATCTCGATGGTTTCACCCCCGATTTTCTCCGGGATCGGCTGTAGTGAACTGCTTTTAACGCGGAGGCGCAGAGACGCAGAGAAATGCTTTGGTGGGTACGAAACACCTTCAGCAATGTCTCTCCACCTCTGCGTCTCGGCGGCTCTGCGTTAAATGCAGTTGCAGTTGCAGTTGCAGTTGCTCCCTGAACTCCGCCCTACCTGAGGAATGGAGTGACGATAGCGGTAACCTGCTGGAGGGTGAGCGGCTCATCAAACGCCTCCGTCGCCGCCGCGACGCCCCCGAACATGCCCGCCATGGGCAGGCTGGTGATGTTCACACCGCCCTGCATCACGTTGTCCTCACCATCGTAGATGCCCTGGGTGAACGCCGGCAGATCTTCGCGGCTGTTACCGACCACCCAGCCCTTCTTGCCGCGCATCCGGCGCACCTGCGCGGCGTGTCGCGCTTCGACTGAGTGAATGGACAGTGCGGCGGTGAGTGCGGCCTTGTCGTTGATGAGTCGAGCAGCCTGACCCTTGTACGCCCGCACCCCGGTGTCCTCGAACGCCATGGCAAGCGCCTTGAACGTTTCGTACTGCGTGGGCAGGAAGTTGAAGAGCGGGAGCGCGCCGCCGGCTGTGTAATCGAACTCCGGCTTGGTGATCGGCGTGGCACCGGCCCCGCTGATGAGAGAGCGCAGCACATTCACATGAATCGCCTCATGTTCGGCAATCACGCCAAACACCGCGCGGTCGGCAGTGGGGATGAGACCGACGGCCTTCATGCCGCGATCATAGAAGTCAGCTTCGAGATATTCGAGCAGCAGTGCAAACTGCAGCACTTCGAGTGTCGTGGATTGTTGCATATCGCGCTCCTCAGCCGTTGTTGTTGGGACCCTGCACAAACGCCGC
>JBGTFN010000260.1:0-5379 GCA_041747275.1 Gemmatimonadaceae bacterium
TCGAGGCCCTTCTCCGGCGCAAGACGGCCGACGTATGCGACGACGAGCGTATCGTCGTCCGCACCCATCTGCGCGCGCAAAGCGGACGAACGAAAGCTGGGGTGAAATCGCGTGGCATCGACGCCGCGCGACCACACGCTGACGCGCCGAAATCCCTGCGCCTCGATCTCCGTCTTGATTGCCTCGGTCGGGCAATACGTGCGCGCCGCCGCACCATGGAACCAGCGCAGATACTGCCAACCTGGGCGGGCGAGCAGCCCCAGTCTGTAATATTGCGCGTACGCCGCGAAACTCGTGTGATATGACGTGACCAGCGGAACCCCAAGTGCCCGCGCCACACGTCGTCCGGCGAGCCCAACGCCGAACTCGGTGGCGACATGAACGAGGGTGGGCTGAAACGCGGTCAACTCGCGCGCTACGTCACGGCCACTTGGCCAGGCGAGCTGGAGCTGTGGATAGGCCCAGAACGGCACGCTGCGCGCCCGTGTAACGCCTTCCGTCGCCGGCACGTCGGCAAGTGCAGGATCGTCGACCGTGAAAACCTGCGTCGTGCCACCTCGAGCTTCCACCGCCGCACGCAGCCGTTCAAGTGTTCGGGAAACACCATTTACCTGCGGCGTCCACGTGTCGGTGAACAGTGCCAAACGCAGCCCTCGCGCGTCTCCATCGGTTCCGGTAACAGGCTCGGCCTTCCCGGGATCGCGCGTCGCGATAGAACGCAAATCGCCCGTGAACGTCTGCACGACGCGCACGGGCGAGGAACTGTCAAGGCGAAGTGTGGTCATGCGGCCCAATCTTATTTTAGACTTCCGGACCAGCCACGACCGACAGCACTTTCGCGCGGCAGGTGACAATCACGGCACGCAATCGTGACGTGACTGTCGCTATCGCTGTTACGGAAGCATCGAGATCGCGGCAACCGTCGCTTCAGACGGCGTTTCGATCACGAACGTCACGCGACGGTTGAGCTGGGCACCGGCTGCATCACCCATGGCGCCCGGACGAACCTGACGCTCGCTGCCGTAGCCGATGCTGCGAACGAGCGACGGCGCAACGCCCTGGCTGGCCAGGTACTCGCGCACGGCGTCTGCACGACGCTGCGACAGATCAATATTGTAGGCACGCGATCCCGCGGGATCTGCAAAGCCTTCCACCGTGATCGCAGCCCCGTTGTAGTGCGAGCGCACCACCGACGCGAAGCGCTCGAGCGCCTGGCGGTCTTGGTCGCGAACGTTCGCGTCATCGAACGCGAAATGTACGGGGAATGCGAACTTCACCTGCCCTTCCATCGCCGTGATCTTGGCGCCGAATTCGTCGCGCAATGTTGTCAGATCAGCACGAAGTGCGTACAGATCGGCTCGCAACGCGCTGTCGCCAGCGACGCGGCTTGACCGCTCCGACGCAATTTCAGTCGAGAGCGCGGCACGCTGATCTTCCAGCCTCTGTCGCACGAACCCCTTGGTAGCGCATGCACTGAGCGACGTAACCGCCAGTGCCGCCATTCCGAACAATCGCAGTTGACGCATAGTTGCCTCCATGAGAAGTGAGTGCACAGCCTTCATGCTGGCACGCATGATGGAAGTAACGAGTTCACGACAATCGCCGCAGTGACCCAGCGCACCGAGCAGTCATGCTTTGGCAAGCCATTCACCGCCGTCGATCACAAAGATCGCGCCTGTGATCCATTCTCCGGCCGGCGATGCGAGAAAGGCGACCATGTTCGCAATATCCCGGGGTGTTCCCCAGCGGCCGAGCGGAATGCGATCGCGTGCGTACACCTGCATGCGCTCGGTTGCTGCCGCAAACAGATCGGGGATGCCGCTCTCGGCCGGTGGCGTGAACGCCTTGCGTACCCCTTCCGTGGGGATGGGGCCGGGTGCGATGGCGTTCACGCAAATACGGTCCGGTGCCCACTCCATCGCCAGTGTGCGCGTCAGGGCATCCACACCGGCTTTGGCCGCTGTTGCATGCGCCATCTGTGGCCAGCCGCGATAGTGCAGCGTCATGGATGTGCTCACAATGCGTCCCCCCCCTTCCTGCTTCATGACGGAGTAGACGGCCTGCGAGCAGTAGAAGGTCCCGTACAGATCGATCTCGAGCACGGCCTTCCACGCGTTCGGAGACAAGGTCGCGCTGGGCGCATAGAAGTTGCCAGCGGCATTGTTCACGAGCAGGTCGAGGCGCCCATGCTGCTGCGCCACCTCGTCCACCACAGCGCGCACCCTGTCATGGTCACGCACGTCGAGCTGAATGCTGCTGACCGACGCTCCGGTCTCGCGAATCGCGTCTCGTGCTGCGTCGAAGTGTTCCGGCTTGCGGCTGGCGATCACGACATGCATGCCCAGTGAAGCGAGTAGTTCGGAGATTCCCAGTCCGATGCCGCTGCCGCCGCCGGTGATAAGCGCCACCTGTCCGCGCAACAGGTCAGGGCGAAAGACCGACATTTGATCAGGTTGCATGCGGCAGCCACTCCGGAGGATGAAGGGATTCACTGCGCGATTCGGATTGCGCCACTCGCGCAGTTGCGCGGCGCACGCGCGATCCCGGTGCGCGCACGGTGCGCGGCAGTCGGGCTGCCAGATCTTCCTGCACGGACCGCGCGTCCGCCAGCGGCAAGTCGATCATGTGCGCTTCGCCGCCGGTGCCGGCGGTGGTCAGGTGTAGCGTGGCGACACCGAAGATGCGCTGCAATGGCCCCTGCTCCACCTCGACCAGCTGCAGCTTGCGTTCAGGCATGATCATCGTGGTGCGCGCGATGCCGCCCTGGCGCACCATCACATACCCCGGCACCAGGCTGAGGCCACGCACCCGCCAACGGAGTCCGGCCAGCAACCAGAACAGCGGCAAGAGCCATGCGAGCCCCCACCAGGCATCACCCCGCCACCACACCATCACCCCGATGAGCGCGCTGATACGCAACGTCGAGGCGCACGCCTGACGCAACCACGACACCGCAGCGGCCCGTTTCCACACGTTGGAGGAGGTGGCGTGATCAAGCGCGTCGGCAACATCCGCATCCGGAAATACCTCGCGCACCATGGCCGCAACATTGGCCACATGCACGATCGGCAGGAGATGCTGTGGGCCCGCCGCGCGACCGTCGCTGCCGGTCGCGGAGCCCGCCGACACGAGAATCAGTTCCCCGCGCTTGAAGGGCCGACGCAACATTGATTGTCGGAAGCGAATCGCCTGGGCGCGCGCCACGGGAATGCTGGCTTCGACGCGGCTGAACAGGCCATGCCGTCGGCGCAGGTCACGCCCCACTCTCTCCAGCGTGAAACCGTAGTAGCGCACCACCGCACCCGCGACGGACACCAGCCACGACGCGAACAGCACCGGCACCACGATGAACAGGAAGAGTGCACCGAACAACCACACGCTGCCCGTCGCCGCCGTCAGCGCCTGGAGCGGACTGCCCAGGTCACCGGGGAGGGTCATCCGCTCGAAGAACGATGAACCGAATCGTTCGCATCCGCTGATGAGCAGTGCGATGAGCACACCGATGTTGTTCGACGTGCCACCCGCAACCATCAGCTCTTCGACGCTGATGGCGGCGATCAGCTCGGGCTCAGGGGAGTCGTGCACCGAAGTCGCATGCACGCCCGCGTCGGACGCCTCGCCCGGCAATGCATTCGCCGTATGCACCGTACCAACGCCGGCGGCAACTCCCGCACCAACTCCCGCACCCACTG
This sequence comes from Gemmatimonadaceae bacterium, assembly GCA_041747275.1. Lineage (GTDB taxonomy): Bacteria > Gemmatimonadota > Gemmatimonadetes > Gemmatimonadales > Gemmatimonadaceae > JAABRT01. Next base: position 3,693 of record JBGTFN010000260.1, read on the forward strand.
CCGCCTGCGCACTCGCCGCCTCCTTTCGTCCGAGTGCTGACCGACGCTCGGACACCAGCTGCTCACGCAGCGCCTGCGCGTCCGCCCATCGCAACACGCTGAGTTCGGCTTCCGCGCTCCTTCCGGTCGTTCCCGTCTCCACCCGCACTTCGGCCATGCCGAATACGCGCTGCAGTGCGGACTGTTGCACGTTCACCGTCTGGATGCGACCGAACGGTATGATGCGGCGCTGCCGACGAAGCACACCACTGCGAACGATCAGCGCGTCGTCCGACAGCCCGTAGCGCGTGGTGAGGTAGCTGAGCACCGACCACGTTGCCGTCAGCGCGACGATCGCGCCGCCGATGATCGGCAACATGAGGCCGCCGCGTTCGCGGTGTTGCAAATACAGCACGACCAGCGGAATGGCGCTGCGGGAGAGTGAGGACAGCCACTGCAGCAGCACACTGAAGCTGTGTAGCCGACGGGTGGGGACATCCTCCCCGCGCGAGTCCGTGGCGGCGGCTGCGCCGGAGTCCGTCGCATCGACGGCGTTCGCATCGACGGCGTTCGCATCGACGGCGTTCGCATCGACGGCGTTCGCGCTGCCGTCGTCAATCACAACGGCTCGACAACACCGGCGAGCAGCGCCAATCGTTCGCGCAGCGCATCAGCATCCACTGGCAGCAGTCCCGGAATGGTGAGCGACGCACCACTACCCGATGCAGTGTGTACCGTCACGCGCATGAGTCCGAGCATTCGTTCGATGGGACCCTGCTCCGTGTCCACATGCTGGATGCGCGTGTACGGCACGACGCTCTCCACACGGATCATCACCCCGCGATCGATCCGCAGCGCGTCGTCTGTAACTCGATAGCGCCACGCAGCGTAGCGCCGAGCGGGCAGACGTGCGGCGAGGACGCCGGCAATCACCCACGGAATCGACGCGATGCCAATCGCGAGCAGCAGGTCGCGAGTGGGCGACACGACCCAGGCACCGACGCCGAGCAGCGCGGACGGAAGGATCGCCTGTCCGAGCATGCTGATGCGCCATAAGGTGTTTACGCGCGGTGCGAGGGCCCGTGGCGTGTCATCGATCAACCTGTCGTCGATCAGGTCAGTGTCGTTGTTCGCGCGACCCACGATCACGACGTCCGACTCGTTCACGAAAGCTCCATGGTGATCTGCGCGGGTTGGCAGAACGTTCGCCGGTGGTGTGGCGTGAGTCCGAACTGATCAATCGCGGCGCGGTGGGCGGGTGTTCCGTAGCCAGCGTTTCGCGACCACGCATAGTGGTCATAGCGAAGCGCGAGCCGACGCATGAGGTCATCGCGCAGCACCTTCGCGATGATCGACGCACACGCGATGCTGTAGCACGTCCCGTCGCCTTTGACTACTGCGGTGTGTTCGCAGCCGAGCCACCGCAGCGGATTGCCATCGATGAGTATATGATCGGGTCGACGGCCGAGTCGCCGTTCGCACTGCGCAATGGCGCGCTGCATCGCGCGCACCGTCGCGTGAAACACGTTCAGTTGCTCCACTTCGCGAACCGAAGCCGCGCCAACGCCAATGGCGAGCGCGGACCGACGGATGCGAGCAGCAAGCATCACGCGCGTTTCCGCGTCGAGCTGCTTGGAATCGTTCACGCCGGCGATCGCGCGAGAGGCGGCGGGCATGACGATGGCGCATGCGACGACGGGGCCCGCGA
>JBGTFN010000261.1:0-18646 GCA_041747275.1 Gemmatimonadaceae bacterium
GCAGTGCTTGTTTCCGATATCCGGCGTCAGGCGCGATCGCGAGCCCGGTTGCAGGCACGGCGTACTCGGCTCACCGACGGACTTGTGGTGTCGTCGCTCGTGGGTGGTTCCGATCGTGCGCCTGTCATCGTGCTCGTGCCAGGTTTTGGCGTGTCGTCCGCGTACATGGTGCCGCTTGCCGCGGCGCTCTCGAAGCACTGGCGAGTGCATGCCCTGGATCTGCCCGGACACGGTGCAACGCCATTGCCGAACGGCTGGGAGGAAACTGGCGTGCTCGAGTTGCACGTCGGCACCGTGGGAGAGTACATGCGCACACACCGGCTGCGAGATGTATGCCTGTTGGGGCATTCGTTCGGGGCGCAGATAGCGGCCCGCACCGCAGTGCGATCGCGGCGCGTCGGAAGCCTCGTGCTTGTGGGCCCAACCGCGGATCACCGCGCGCCCTCCGCGGTGCGGCAGGCAGGTCGTCTGGCCCTCAGTGCGTTGGGTGAGCGTCCGCTGCTCGCCCTGTTCGTCCTGCGTGATTATGTCGGCGTGTCGCCTCGGCAGTTGCTGGCCGAGTTGCACGCGATGCTGGACGACGATCTGGGTCGCACGCTCCGGCGGCTTCGACGCAGCAGAGTGGCCCTGCCGGTGGTGTTGCTGCGCGGGCCGCTTGACGCCGTCGCACCAGCGAGGTGGCTGCGTGATTTGCTGCGGACATATCAAGGGGCCAATGGCGGTGCTACTGCCGCGACACTCTCGTCCGGTGCGCATGCCGTGCACTTCACCGCACCATACGCTGTTGCGCGGCGCATTCGGGCGGACGTGCAGCGTCTGTACGTCGAAATGATCGACGACTGATTACCCCCGCGTAGGGAGACGCGTCTATATTCACTATCTGCAAGCGCCAGTCGTCCGACACCACTCGATCCATCGATGACTTCCGAGGCACCGTACCGCGCACTCGTCGAGCACTCGCCGGAGGCTGCGTACGTGGTGCGCGGGGGGCGGATCGTGTTCATGAACGCAGCGGCGGTCCGGATGTTCGGCGCACCGTCGGCGGAGGCACTGCTCGGGACGGACATACTCGACCGCGTTCATCCGGACGATCACGCCCTTGCCCTTGCACGACGGCGGCGGGTGCTCGTGTTGAATGTCCCGGCCCCGCTGGTCGAGATGCGGTTCATCGCGCTCGACGGCCGGATTTTCGATGTCGAGGTGCAGGCGACGGCAATCGAATTCGATGGTGAGCGTGCGACCTACTCGGCAGCGCGCGATATCTCGCGCCGAAAGCTGTTGGAGGAGCAGGTTCGCCAGAGCCAGAAACTCGAAGCGGTGGGACGCCTGGCGGGGGGCATTGCGCACGACTTCAACAACACGCTCGCGGTGATCCTCGGGCACGCGGAGTTCGCGCTGCAGGAGCTCCCGCCGCATCATCCACTCCAGCACGACATCCGCGCCATCGAACGCGCGGCCCAACACTCGGCCGCGCTCACGCGCCAGCTGCTCACCTACGCGCGTCGGCAGACCGTCAGTCCGCGGTCGCTCGATCTCAACGAATCCGTGACCGAGACGATGCGGATAATCCGGCCGCTCATCGGAGAGAGCATCGATCTCGCGTGGTCACCGGCTGAGGGCCTCTGGCCGATCACGCTCGACCCGGCCCAACTGGAGCAGATCCTCACGAACCTGTGTGCCAACGCGCGCGATGCGATCGGCGGTGTCGGCCGGCTCATTATCGCGACGTGCAACTGCACCCTCGACGCGGTCGATTGCCTCGAGATCCCCGCGTCGCAGCCCGGGGACTACGTGCGCTTGCGCATTGCGGATGATGGGACCGGGATGTCCGCCGAGACGCGGTCGATGATCTTCGAACCCTTCTTCACCACCAAGGGGCTCGGTGAGGGTGCCGGCCTCGGACTCTCGACGGTGTACGGGATCGTGCGGCAGAATCACGGGGCGATCACCGTAGAGAGTACGGTGGGCGTGGGCACACAGTTCGATATCTATCTGCCCCGCCGGACGGCGCGGTCGGAGCCGATCGCGGCGTCGGCGCCTTTGCTCTCGGCCTCCACCGGCGGCGAGACGATACTCGTCGTCGAGGATCAGACCGAGATACTGATGCTGACACAACGCGCGTTGACGGCGCGCGGCTATACGGTGCTCGCCGCAGACGGGCCGGAGAAGGCGCTGGCGATCTCTCGCGCGCATCCTGCGGCCATCGACCTCTTGCTCACCGACGTGATGATGCCGGCGATGAGCGGGCCCGACCTCGCACGCGTGATCGCGGCCGAGCGACCGATCGCACGGTTGCTCTTCATGTCCGGGTTCAGCGCGGATTTGATCGCCAGTGACGGGCTGCTCGATGTCGACACGCAGTTCCTGGGGAAGCCGTTCACTCTTGCTGAACTCTGCTCCCGGGTGCGGACGTCGCTTGACACGCCGCAGACCGTCTGAACGACAGAGGGGAAGACAGTCTGTCTTCACGCACACCGCCAGTCATTAGGATTCGCTCACGGGCCGCAACGTCGACGGTCCATCGACGTATCGTCACTCGCCACGCACGCAGCGATCATCGTTCGCTCGCGCAATCAGTCGATGCCGATCACGGTCTCGTCGGAAACATGACACAAAAGTTTCGAGCCCTCGCCGTTGCCTCGGCAATGCTGGCCCTTTCACTACCCACTGCGGCACACGCCCGGTTCTGGTAGAGGACGACTTGCAGCACCGAACTCGTCGAGTTACAGGCAGAATGCCATCTACTTCGTGCGCGACGACGTGCGGTGTGTTCACGTCCTCCTCTGCCTGTTCATTGTCGTCGAGCAGAAACGCGCCGCGGCACTCGGCGGGAATGTGCTGAGACGCGTGGGGAATGTGGACGACGATTGACGACGAGCGCATGTAGCCGATCAGGCGAGGGGCACTAGCAAACAACGGAACAACACGCACAAACTAGCGTGACCGTCTGACCATGAATCGAATGTCCTGGCAGGATGGTGAACGTGTAACGATCGGCAATGTCAGCGAACCGTCCGTGCTCGCAGCATGAGACCCAGTCCTTCCCAGCACCGTGAGCTGGTTCCGTGCGACACAGGATGCGGCACGGCGATCACTGGGCAAACCTCACCGTCGCCGGCGTAACATCTGCGCCCCTCGACATCGATGGCGTGGAGCTCCGTACCGGCGAGCTCCGTCCATGCGTCGAGGTAGGATAGTCCATAGCACACCACTGCCCGTGGTGCGCCCGTCCGGATCAGCGTACGCACCATGGCCAGACGCTCGGCCTCGTACGCGGCGCGATACTGAAGTCGGTCAGCCAGTGCCGGAATCGACTCCGCGAGCGAACCATAGGGCCACGCTTGTGTGTTGTTCGCGGGCAGCGGAAGCAGTTCGAGCAACGTGGCCGGGCCGCCGTGCGCGCCGAGTTCGGTCGCCTGCACATGACGCAGCGTTTCGTGCTCCACTGGCGCACCACGCCACGCCTGCAACACACGAATGAGCGGTGCCCACGTGCGCTGCAGCGGAACCGGCGGTTCGAAGTGCCGCGCCAAGCCTATCGCGCGATGGTACGACGCGAGGTCCTCGAGTGGCGCACGTCCGCGTGACGACCATGTGTCCACCCGGCGCGTCAACTCCTCCACATCGCGTCCTCCGCCCTCTTCCATTCCAACGAACCACAGCGGTGCACGAAGGCCGCCGTAGCCGGCGAAGTTGGCGATGTAGGCGTGCAACGATTCGATCATCAGCGCGGGCTCCATCATCAGTGGCGATCGGTCCAGAAACATGAGCAGCTGCCAATTTCATCCCGCTCAGCCATGATATTGCCAGCTGTCAGGCATCATCCGGGACCTTCGCCGCCAATTCTATCTGTTGCAGACATAGAACTGACAGACACCGCCGCAAGCGGTATGATCTCCCCATGCCCACCCCTGCCCAACACCTCGTCACCGTCTGGAACCCGCGCTACGCCGCCGACGCAATGGAAGCGCACCTGCGCGTGCTGCTCGATTGGGACGCGCGCGACACGCGCGATGGTGGCAACGGCGACGACGTGTATGTCTGGTGGGGCAAGGTGCGGTCGAACCAACGCCAGCAGCCCATGCCGCATCTCGACGACATCGTGCAGCTCGGAGTCGACTCGGCTGATGCTGACGACGCGCGCGAAACGCATCTGTATCTCACGGACTTCCAGTCGCTCTACGTCGCGGACGTTGCGGACATCATCACACGCGACCCGCGCGAGTCCGACCCGGACCATGTACCGGCGTACTACACGCAGCAATCACTCAACTGCGACTGCTGGTTCGAGATTGCTGATATCCGTCTGTTGGTGAAGGACGACCTGCCCGGCGTGGTTGCCGAGCTCGCCAAGTTGCACAATGCACGATACGCCGACCGGCCGGTGTCGTTGTACGGCGGCATGGTGGACCTGCCGCTCATCGTGTCGCGTCCCGACGGGCAGCGTTTCTTCGATGAACACGAGTACGACCGGTACGCCGACGGCAAGCTGTGGGCGCGATACGATTCGGAACGCGGTGGCGTGGGCGCGATCGAGGCAACATTGCGCGAAGATCACTTCGGTCCTCATGCCTGGATGTTGCTCGAGCCCGGTGCGCGCCGCTTCATCGCAACGGCCGAGCGTGTGTTTCGCGATCATCGGCACGATCCGGGCAGTGATCTTGGTACCGTGATCACGGACTACGGCAAGGCGCTGGAGCTGCAGACCAATACGATACTGCGAGCTGCGATGCACAATGCGCCGGATGCCGCGCGACGGGTGAAACTCGAGTCGCACACAGCGCTGCTTCCCGACGATCTGCCGCTTACGCTCGGTCAGCTGGCGCGTACACTCGGCGGTGAACGTGACCTCGCGACACATCTGTGCCGCGTGCTCAACGACGGCAAGTGGATCACCGGCGAGTACGCGGTGATCCTGGACAACTTCACCAGCGAAGCGCGCAATCCGGCGACGCATGGTGACGCGGTGAGTCGCGAGACCATCGTGCGTTGGCGGAATCGGATGCTGGGGGTGGGTGGGGAGAGTGTGATGTGCCGGCTGGCGAAGGTGCAACCGAAATAAGATCCTCCGGGACCCGGATCGTTTGACAACCCGAGGTTTACGAAATATGATCTACATCGCAAAGCATAAACCTCGAATCCATCATGTTCCCCGATAGACTCCGGCTCGCCCGAAAGAAGGCAGGGCTATCTCTGCATTCGCTTGCCGAGAAGGTCCGGCCGTCCGTTTCCTCACAAGCAATCGGCAAATATGAACGCGGGCAGATGATGCCCTCCTCGTCCGTGTTGCTTGGCCTCAGCGAGGCACTCGGCGTTTCGCTCGATTTTCTGATGAGCGGACAGGTCGCCGCGCTCCAAAAGGTGGAGTTCCGTAAACACTCGGACACAAGTGCGCGCGACCGTGCGCTTGCTGAGGCGCTGGTGATTGAGCGACTCGAAGACTACCTCGCAATCGAGAGTATCCTCGAGATTGAGCCGCCAGCGGATCCGTTCGTCAGCGTTCGCCGAGCGGTGGTCGATTCCTTCGCTGAAGTGGAACGAGCGGCAGACGACCTTCGTGCGCTGTGGCAACTTGGAGCCGATGCAATACCGAGTGTGACTGATCTGTTGGAGCGCTATGGCATCAAGGTGGTCGAAGCGGACTTGCCGGAACGCTTTGATGGCCTCTCGTGTGGCATCGCGCGTACAGACGGCGGGCCGGACGAAGAGGCGGTGATCGTCTCATCGCGTGTCGGCATCGAGCGGAAGCGATTCAACCTGGCACATGAACTCGCGCACCGCATGGTGCTCGCCGTCTCGGGTCCCACCATGAATCTCGAGCGGGCCATGCACCGGTTTGCCGGTGCCTTCCTTGCGCCTGCTGCCCGCCTGAAGGACGAGGTGGGCGTCGCCCGCAAGAGTATCTCCTATCACGAGCTGGTACAGCTCAAGCACGCGTATGGCATGTCGGCGTCGGCCATGCTGATGCGTCTCAAGGATCTGCAGCTCTTGCCGGAGTCGTTCGTCACCCATGCGTTCAGGACCTTCGCACGGTCGTGGCGCAGTGCAGAGCCGGACCCGATCATCGACGACATCGGGCTTGGCGCATTCGAGAAGCCGCTGCGCTATGAGAACCTCGTATATCGCGCGCTGTCGGAAGGGTACATCTCCACCGTTCGCGCCGCTCAGCTACTGCACATGCCGGTTGCCTCCGTAGAAGAACAGCTGGTGGGTCCGCCAGCATCGTGAACGAGGCAGCGCCGCGAACAGTTGTGGTGAATGATGCATCCTGTCTGATCGACCTCAGGAAGGGAGCGCTACTGCGAACAACTATGCTGCTGCCGTACCGATTCGTAGTTCCTCTGCCAGTGCGGCGCTCGGAGTTGCTGACGTTCACATCGGACGAATGGGCAATTCTAGACAGTGGCTCGGAGATCTTCGACCTGCCCGCGGCACTCACTGCTGAGGTAGTTCGAGTGCGTCAGCGCCACCCGCAGCTCTCGGTCAACGACTGTTTCTGCTTCGTCACCGCGCAGCACTACCAAGGATCAATACTGCTGACAGGTGATCGAGCGCTTCGACGTGCGGCGGAGTCAGCGCACTGCGCTGTGCACGGGGTGCTCTGGATCATCGATCAACTGATGTTGCACAAGTGCTGCGAGCCAGCAGGGCTGGTGCAGGCGCTGGAGCGCTGGAAGTCGGATCCGGCAGTGTTCCTGCCGTCCAAGGAGATTGACCGGAGGCTGCAAGCAGCGAGCGATCTCCTGGAAGACACACCGCATCCCGAGATCACCTGAGCTTGCGCGAGCACGTCGGGCATCCGTCAGATGTTGATGCAAGAATCAATGGGTTCGTCACGCTCAAGAGAAAGCTGGCGCTGAACTTCCACACAATGGATATCGCTTCGTAATCGAGGACGCCGAGCAGCTGGAGACTCGTCGATCCTCTTGCACAGCGATCAGTCACCGGCGCGTCGTGACTGACCGAATACGCGAAGGTGTTACATGCGTCACGTCTGCGTCTGGCGCTCCTCGTCAACGACCACCAAGTTCCTGTAGACCCTCCTCACTCAACGCACGCTGCATTAACCGCAGCTTCCCCGAGACCGGACGCAACCATGGGACTCTTCAGCAAAATCCTCTCCAAGCTTGGCATGGGCGATGACAAGGCCGATGCACCAGCCGCGCCCGTTGCACCATCAGCACCCGCACGTCCGCGAGGTCCTGACCCGTCGGTCGCCATCCCCGTCGTAAATGTCGAAGAAAAGCTTGAAGCGATGGCGAAGGCCAATCCGCAGAAGCTCAACTGGCGCACATCGATTGTGGATCTGATGAAGCTGCTCGATCTCGACAGCAGCTACGCGGCGCGCAAGGAACTGGCCGCCGAGCTCAACTGTCCGAAGGAGCTGATGGATGATTCGGCACAGATGAACATGTGGCTGCACAAGACGGTGCTGAACAAGATCGCGGCGAACGGTGGCTACATCCCGCACGACCTGCTGACCTGATCGCTCAGGGGTTCACGCCGGAGACATTTCGCCGGCGTGAACCTCGGGCTTTTCGAGACCGCGCAGAAAGCGGTCGCGATGGCGGCGCACTCCTCGTGCGATCGCGGTCCAGACGTGCACAGGGAAATCCGGTGGCAAGCGTTGCTCCGTACGATCAAGCGCGCCGTCAACGCCCCGCACCAACTCGACGAACGCATCCATCGCGTACGGAACGCGTGTCTGCCTGGCCAACCCGATCCAGTGCCGAGTCGAGATGCGCGCGATATGACGACGCGGGCGGCGTTCACCGCGTAGCGCCATGGCGAGCGTCGCCTTCTGTTCCGCGAGCTCGCCGGCACCGCGGCCAATGATCGGCCAGGCCGACAGCACATCGTACAGCGGCGTGAGCACGTAGCCATCTCGACGCAGAAAGAGCGAGAAGTTCTTGGCGTGTCCGTCAATCGCAGCAAGCAGCCAGAACGCGAGCTGCGACTTCGCGAACGTCAACACATCGCCCTCGGCATTTGCGCCTGACCGCAACAGGTCAGTGATGCGCTCGACACCCGGTCCACCATCTGATTCGTACTTTGCATCGGATGACAGTCCGAACGCCTGACACATGTCCTCCTGCGGCAGACGTACGAGCCAATCGTGAGCGTTCCCGTCACTCGCGCGCATCATCTGACGATCGAACCGTTCGACCACCAGCACTTTCTGTGAACCCAGATCGTCAGCGAAGGTCGCGATCTCGGTGTGTGCCACGGGCAATCCAAGCTCGCCCAGCAGCTGCATGCAGAGCCACTCGTTCTCGACCGAGTGATGCATGTCGTACCGCATGTTGCCGACAAGGCCAAGCGGGAGCTTGAGAATGTGCGTGGTTGGTGTCGCGCCATGCGGCACATGCCACGCACCGTTCAGTCGAAGCAGCGCGGTCTTCTCCTGCGCGCCGGCGATCGAGATACGAAAAAGCGGTGCTACATCGAGCTGACCGAACACGCTCTCGGCCGTGACACCTCGCAGCATTGCAGCGACGCCAGCGTCGTCGATTGGTGACGCGTCGATGCTGTGCACATTCGACGCATCCGAGCCGCCAGGCATGATTTGCACGGCGCCGACACAGTCTCGTCCAATAGCGGCGAGCAAATCAAACGCACTCGCAGACCCGGTGCGGAAACGTCCGGCCACTCGTTCCCGGATTGCTCGGCTGTCGGGCAGCAGGTTGTCGAACCAAGATGCGACCACCTCGCCGCGATGCGGCTGGTTCCCTGGCAAGATCGGAAGTGACCGCGACAGGCCGCGCACTCGCTCTGACGCGAGCCATTCGTCTGCGTACTGAAACGCCGGAGTGCCAGCGCTCACGATCCACCGGCCCACGAGCTCGCCGTTCATCCAGACATCGAGGCTGCGCGTCACTACCACTCACCGCGCGGCATCGACGGAGCGGCGCCTGCTGCCGTTCCTGCATCGGTGGCCTGCACCTCGAGCACAAGACGACCGCCGAGCAGCTGAAGAATGCGCTGCAGCTGCGAAAATCCCAGATTCGCCGGATCGCGCTCGATTTCGCTGACTCGCGCGCGGGTGACACCCAGCAGCAGTCCCAGCGCTGATTGCGTGAGACCCTTGGCCTTTCGCAGCGCTCGCAGATACATCGCAAGCTGCGTGGGCGATTGCAGCGGGTGCCTGGAGACCGTTCCAGCGACAGCTATAGCTTTCGATTTCATAATGCAAGCTATAGCTGTCTTTCTTAAAAATCAAGCTATAGCTGTCGCGCGATGCTTCAGCGGCCTACTTAACCCGATACACCTCCAGCTGCTCCAGATCGTCCTCATCCAGCCGCGCCACGTACACCGCACCACCATTCCCAAAGCCCACCACTCGGCTGCGTGCACGCAGCTGCACCCGTTCGACAACAACACCACTCGCATCGAACACATCGTACGTTGGCAGCGGATCATCATGCGCGCGCGTACGCAGCACCCACACACGTCCGTCGCGTGCCATGACCGCGGCATTGCCCAGAAACGGCGGCTTGATCGCAGGCCACGTCATCTCTTCATTGCCCATGTTCGACGGCGCACGTGGGATTGCACCGCCGACGGGAGCTGACGACGCTGCACCACCGCCCACGCCGGGACCGCTCGTGATGATCGCACCTGATCGCACCTGCGACTTTTCGAACGCGTCTTTTTCGGCTTGCGTGATACGCACTGACGGTGCAGCAGCTGCACGTCCGCTCTGCAACCGCCCGCTGGCATCAATCCAATCAATGCGGTAGGGCGCAGCACGCACGATGGCCACGCGCTCCGACAACGTGGACATGCTGTTCACCACCTGGTCGCTCGCCGCGAACGGAAGATTGGTGAACGCACGCAGCAGACCGCCCGACATCGTCATCGCACCGGAACGCTCGCCCCTGGGCACGGCCAACTGCGCGGTGGTATCGAGTCGTCGCGTCGCACGATCATATCGAAACACGTCGACAATGCCGCTCGAACCCGCTGCGTAATCAGCACCGCCGGAGCGCGCACGCTGCATGATCAGGCGGCCGCGCGCGTCGACACCAACCAGCGTCGCCATCGCTGCGGCTGAACCGTCAACAATCTTGAAAGTGGGGCCAGGCTGACCGTTCGGCAGAATGATCAAGTAGCGCGCATTCATCATGTCCGACATGAGCGTGGAATCGCCGGGCATCGCATACAGACGGCTGGGCAGGCCCCACTCACGCGGGCCGGCGCCTTCGCGTCCCACCGCGGTCGACGCGCCGGTGCGCAGTTCGATGAGCTGCAACGTCTTCTCGCGCGAATCCGACACGAGCACTCGTCCGTCTCGCAGCTCCCGAAGGCCGCTGACCGACGTGAATCCTGTCTCGTGCGTGACATCTGGTGTCGTCAACCTCCGTACCGGTGGCGTGCCCTGCGCGGGCAACGTGGAGGCGAGCACGGTCAACGTCAGGCAGCCAGCGCATAGCGCATGACGAACGGGAATCGAGCGGCGATGTGCGGTTAGGCGCATGATGGAGACGCGGCGGGAGGTGGGTGTCAGAGCCGAAATGAGACACGGGCGGTCAGCCCACGGTTGCTGACGGCAATCGCCAGCAGGAGATCGGTGGCTATTGCAAATGCAAGCAAACTCGATTAAACTTGCAGTAGAATGTCACACTCCCACGCTACCGTCCGCACAGCGGATCCGTCGCTCGTCACCGCCCGAGCCGCGCTCTCGGCGGCCAGCCGCCTCGGTCTCACCAACCGTCATCTGGCCACCGTAATCGGCACGAGCGAGGCGTCAGTCTCGCGCATGCAGCACAGCCGAGGTGTGGACCCGGCGAGCAAGGAAGGGGAGCTGGCACTGATGTTCGTGCGGCTCTTCCGGTCGCTCGACGCGCTGGTGGGCGGCAACGAGGTACAGGCCCGCGCGTGGATGCACGCGATGAACGATCATGTGGGCGGCGTGCCAGCCGAGCGCATTCGCACCGTGGAGGGATTGGTGGATGTCGTCCAGTATCTGGATGCAATGCGCGGGAAACTCTGAGCTCAGGCCGCTGCAAGTCACGCCATGGCGCGTAGTGGAATCACAGCACGAAGTCTCCACCCGCAAACTGGTAAACTCGGCAAGCGAGCAGGAACTGCTCGAGTCACTGCTCGACAATGTGAAGCCGCCGGCGCCGGCCACGGGGCGCATGCACTATCTGCTCTTCACGCCGTTTCGCTATCCGCCACTGCGACACGGTTCGCGCTTTGGCACGCGACACGAGCGCGGCATCTGGTACGGGTCGGAGCAGCCGCGTACGGCGTTCGCGGAAGTGGCCTACTATCGCCTGCTGTTTCTCGAAGGCACGCACGCGACGCTTGGACTGGTGAGCACATCGCTGACGGCGTTCACGGTGCGCATGCGGTCAGTGCGCGGTGTGGATATCACCGCAGCACCATTCAATGAGTATCGAGACACCATATCATCACCAGAGCGATACAGCGATTCGCAGGATCTCGGTCGAGCGATGCGTGAGGCAGGCGTGGAGCTGTTCAGGTATGTGTCGGCGCGAGAGAACCAGGGCGGTACAAATGTGGCCGCGTTCACAACGTCGGTGTTTCACTCCGCCTCACCGCAGCACTTTCAGCGGTGGCATTGCGTCGCCACGCGCGAACTGGTGGAGTTTACGCGTGGTGATTTGACGGGAACGCGCGAGACGCATGTGTTTGCGAGGGCGCAGTTCATGGTGGGTGGGCGGTTGCCTTCTCCAGCGGTGCAATAACCGGCAATCAGCGTACGCCAGACACTGTGCAGCAAAATACACTCAAGGTTGCCCGACAGAATACACTAGATTTCACCCAGCCGAATACACTAAAGTTGAAATAACAGGATAGACTACTTTTCACCCCGGTCTACCATGCGTGCTCCGAGTGTTCCGCCAGCGCAGCGCCGCCTCGCCTCTGCACTGCAGAAGCTCAAGCAGCGCCAGGACCGCGGCCAAGTGGTCTTCCAGTCGGACGACTTCGCTAGGGCCGACCGGGAGGCCCTGATGGCGGCGGGCTTCCTGCGGATGGTCGTCAAAGGCTGGTATCTGGTCGCTCGGCCGGGAGACGCTCCAGGGGATACGACCCCATGGTTCGCGGCCATGCGCGACTTCCTCGTGGGCTACTGCAACGCGCGCTTCGGAGACGAGTGGCACGTCTCGCCAGCATACTCCCTCCTGGTGCACGCCGGCGCGACCGCGCTGCCCCCGCAGGTGATCATCCACACTCCGCTCGCTGGGAACAACCGCCTTGAGCTTCCTGGGGATCGCTCCCTGTTGATCACACGGATCCCCGAACGCCCACCGGAGGGGCACGTGGAGGTTCGGAGCGGCCTCCGGGTGCTGACTCTCCCGGTCGCGCTCGTGCGGGTGTCGGATCACTTCTTCCAGACTGCGGCGACCGATGCCCAAGTCGCTCTCAGGGGGCTTCCCGACGCGTCGGATCTCAACCGGGAACTGCTCAGCGGAGGACACAGCGTGATCTCAGGCCGCCTCGCTGGCGCCCTGCGCGCCATCGGCCGCGCAGAACTCGCGGACGACATCCTCGGCACGATGACGGCGGCCGGGTACACGGTTGCCGAGCACAACCCATTCCTGATCGCTCCCCCTGTGCTCGAGCTGACGCGCACGGCCTCCCCGTACGTGCATCGTCTCCAACTCATGTGGCGCAGCATGCGGGAGGAGGTGTTGCGCCACATGCCTGAGGCGCCGGGGCTTCCTGGTGATGTCGACGCGTATCTGGCCAAGGTGCGAGAGCACTACCGCGCCGACGCGTACCACTCGCTCTCCATCGAAGGGTACCGCGTCACCGATGCCCTCATCGCGCGCGTCGCATCCGGCAACTGGAACCCCGAGCAGCACGCCGATGACAAGGACGCCCGACACGCCATGGCCGCCCACGGCTACTGGCGCGCGTTTGAGGCCGTCCAGACGTCGCTCCGTAAGCTCCTCTCCGGCGAGAACTCCGGGGAGGTCGTGCGCGCCGATCACGGCGTCTGGTACCGCGAACTTTTCAGCCCGAGCGTCGTCGCTGCCCTGCTCTCGTCCGCCGATCTTGCCGGCTACCGGAACGCGCCGGTCTACATCAAGAACGCGTCGCACGTCCCGCCGTCGCGCGAGGCCGTCCGTGACATGATGCCCGCGCTCTTCGACCTTCTGGCCGAGGAGCCGTCGGCCGGCGTGCGCGCCGTGCTCGGCCACTTCTGCTTCGTGTTCATCCACCCATACATGGATGGAAACGGGCGCATCGGGCGATTCCTGATGAATGCCATGCTCGCCTCAGGTGGCTACCCGTGGACCATCATCCGGGTCGACTGGCGCGACCGCTATCTGGCCGCCTTGGACGCGGCCAGCGCCGCCGGCGAGATTGGCCCCTTCGCCCAGTTCCTCGCCGACGCGGTCCAGGCCGAACCGCCCACAACATCGCCATTGTCAACATGAGGCCTCATGGCACGCCGCCATCAGACCCGGCCTTGCAAGATCAGCCACGCCACCGACTCACGCACCGCCTGCATCGACGTGTAGCGCGGCGCGTAGCCGAGCAGCGCGCGCGCCTTCTGAGTGGAGCAATCCGGGCTTCGCTCGATGTGCTCCCAGGTCGCGCTCGCTTCGGCTTCGGTCACGGTGGCGCGCCACTCGTCGAACGGGAGGAATCGCAAACGCGCGGGTTGTTCGAACCAACCGGCGACGCTCGTCGCATAGTCCCTCAGCGAGATCGCTGCCGGTGAGACGACATGAAAGCTCTCACCAATCGCCGCGTCGGCATGCGAGATAGCGAGTTCGAATGCCTGCGCGACATCGTCGGCGTGCACGTGATGCACCGTTTCCAAACCAAGGTTAGGCAGGACGAGCTCATCTCCATGTGCAAGGCGTGTGAAGACCGATGGAGTGAAGTGGCCCGCGGGATTGAGCGGCGCCCAGCCTGGTCCCACGATGTGGCCGGGATGCAGGACCGTGCCCGGAAATCCGCGCTGCTCAGCCTCGTTCAGCAGGAACGCTTCGATCGCGGCTTTCTGCACGCCATACGTTCCTGTTGGCGCTCGCGGCTCGCTCTCGGTGGTGGGTTTGTTCGCACCTGGTCCGTGCACCCAGATCGTACCGCAGTGCAGGAAATGCTGAACCTGTCCACGCAGAGACGTAACAAGCTGTTGCGCGCTCGCGAGCGTGAAGCAGATCATGTCGATCACGGCGTCCGGACGCAGCGCGAGAATCTGCTCGCCGAATGTCCCGCTGGATTCACTCGCCTCCCGGTCGATCACGACCTGTTCCACCTTCGTCCAGGCATCGTGCGCCTGGTACGGCGCACGCTGGCCGCGGCTGACGGCAACCACCTGATGACCCGCCGTCACCAGGCGGGGGACGAGGTAGGTGCCAACGTGCCCGCTGCCGCCGATGATCACGATGCGCATGTGTGCTGTCGGATAAGTGGAACTGCATGAATACAACGCTGCGTCGGTAGTCCACAACTGTTGACCGGTCTGATAGGTCAGCATAAACTGATCTGTTATGGCGACTATTCCGATCTCCGAGGCGAAAGCCAAGCTTGCCGCGCTCGTGCGCGAGGTCGCGGCGTCCGGCGAATCCTACGTCATCAGCGTGAACGGGCATCCCATGGCCGAACTGCGTCCGTTCGTGCCGACGCCAACTCCCGGGCGCTTCAAGGATGCAATTCAGTTCACCGACGAGTCCTTCGCGCCGCTGCCCGATGAGGACGCGGACCTGTGGGGCGTGTGACATCCCCCGATCGTCCGCTGCTGCTCGACACCGTCGCCTTCATATTCTGGCACGCTGACAGTCCGCGATTGTCGGCGGCGGCGCGAGCGGCGCTGCTCGAGGCGCCGGCGCGCACCGTGTACGTCAGCGCAGCCAGCGCGTTCGAAATCACGACCAAAGTGCGACTGGGCAAACTCACCGTGCCGCCGTCGATGCTGAACGATTTCAGCTATGTGGTCGAGCTTGACGGTTTTCGTCTGTTGGACATCGATGCTGCGTCTGCGATTCGTGCAGGTCAGCTGGCCGGTTCGCATCGCGATCCATTCGACCGATTGATTGCGGCGCAGGCACTTTCTCTCGAGTGTGCAGTGGTGACGAACGATGCGGCATTCAGCGACTTCGGCGTGGACGTGCTCTGGTAGGGTGGCGCGTCGCCGTGTGCGAACTCAGACAGGCTTGCGCGTCGTGGTGTACGAACTCAGCAATCCGCCACAAGCTCAACGCGTGCGCTCACGATCGTCACGCCGGTAGTGAGAGCGCAGAGAGATGATGGCGCGCAATGATGTATTGCGTGCCACCACCCACGCGGCTCACACGGTCGAACGATCGCAGCTGCACGTTGTTGAATGAGATCGGTGCGGCCACCGATACGAGCGCAGGAACGGGTGTGAGCACGTGTCCACGTTCGAAGCGCACCTCGGCAAACGTGGTGCCCGTGCTCGTGGGCGAGGTGCCGGGCACGGTCAAGTAGACGAAAGGTTTGGGGCGCGCCGGTCCGGTGCTGACGTGACGTGCAAGTGGTGTGCCCACCTCGCATCTCCATCACGTCACTGTGAATCATGACCGATCGCCCGACGATCATTGCAATACCACGTTCGCGGGCACCGGTGTCAGGCCGAGTGCGGTGAGGCGCGCATTCACCGCGGCCAGATGGGTCTGCATGATCTTTTCGAGCTCAGCTTGATAGCCCGCCAGTTCATCGCGCAGAATGCCGTAGATTTCCGGCATGTATGTGCCCGGCGGGCCGTCTCCACGCTCTGACATCGACAGCAGGTTCGCCAGCCGATTGTTGACGCGAATGGGATAGTTGAGCGGGTCCTGTCCGCTCTGGTTCTTCACCTGATAGATCTTCTGCTCGACGTCGGAAATTTTGCGGTTGAACTCGGCGGCGGCACGCGCGAGCGCTCGGTCGTCGGACTTCGTCAGCCGATCGGCCACCTGCGACTTGGTCTCGCGAATGCGGATGACGGCCTGGTTTGCTTCCGTCGTCTTGTCGCGCACCATGCGACCGAACTGGTACTGCTTGTGCAGGTCGGCGTCGCTGACGTCGGCGATGAGCGGATTGCGCTGCACGACGAGCGGCGCGTTCATGGACTGACCGTCAACGGTCATGCGCAGCGTGTAGCGACCGGGCGGCACGGCGGGGCCGTTGAGCCCCGCGCCCCACAGAATCATGCCGGGAAAACCGACGATGGGTTCAGCGCGCAAATCCCACGAAAAGCTGTTGAGCCCTGCGCGATTGGGCAGCCAGCTCACACGCGCACCCCGACGACCACCGCCGGCGTTTGCTGCGGCGGCTGATCCGGCGCTGTCGGGGCGCGTGGTGTCGATGGAGAACGCGCGCAGCACGGCGCCGGTGGAGTCCATCACTTCGAGCTGTGCACTCGCTGCCGGCTTCGCGAGCGTGTAGCTGATGTTCGCACCGCTCGTGGAGCGCAGTGCGGGAGGCGGTGTGAAGAGATGCGTCGCCGATGCGTTGAGCGTGGGCGTCCACTGACGCAGCGGACCGATATTATCGAGAATCCAGAAGCCACGACCGTGTGTACCGATGACGAGCTCGTTCGCTTCCACGATGAGGTCGGCCACGGGCGTTGACGGCATATTGAGCGAGAGATCGCTCCACGTGGCACCATCATCATACGAAATCACCACGCCCTTCTGCGTGCCGGCGTACAAGAGGCCACGCCGCGTGGGGTCTTCGCGCACGACATGCACATACGCCGCCGGCGCGATGCCGTTCACGATCTTCGTCCACGTCGCGCCGAAATCCTTCGTCCGAAAGATGTACGGCGCACGATCGTTGAGCAGCGGGCGGCGCACCGACACGTACGCCGTGCCATCGTCGAACGATGACGCATCGATCTGACTCACGCGACCGAAGTCCGGCATCTCCTTCGGCGTGACGTTCTTCCACGTCTTGCCACCGTCGCGCGTGACGTGCACGAGTCCGTCGTCCGAACCGGTCCAGATGATGTCCGCGTTCTTCTTGCCCGGACCGACGGCAAAGATCGTCGCGTACACTTCGGGGCCGTTCATGTCGCCGGTGATCGGTCCGCCGGAGGGGCCGAGTGTTGACGGATCGTGGCGCGTGAGATCGGGGCTGCGGTTGGCCCAGGTGAGGCCGCCGTCGATGGTGCTCCAGAGCCGCTGCGACGACACGAACAGCAGTGTCGGGTCGGCCTTGGAGAAGATGATCGGGAAGGTCCACTGCCAACGCTCGCGAATCGCGCTCGCCGGCTCACCGGAATAGAACCACGGATACGGATTCACTTCGCGGCTGAAGCCGGTGCGCCGGTTGTACTTGTCGAGATAGCGGCCGTTGTTCGTGCCGGCGTAGAACACGTCGACGTCGAGCGGATCGGGTGCGATGTAACCCGGTTCACCGCCACCGACCTGATACGACACATCCATGCCGCCTTGTGTGATATCCACGTAGCGTGATGTATCAGCGCGTGCATTCCGCATCGCACCTCCATTCGCGTTCCGTGTCGCATTGAATCGCGCGAGGTTCCAGTCGCTTGGTGTGCATAGCGTGGAATTGTCCTGCTGCGATCCGCACACGTGGAACGGCTGGTGGTTCGTGGTGATCACGTGATACCACTGCTCGGTGGAGAAATCCTGATCGGTGTACGAGCCGCCGGTGTTGGTTGTGACGGTGCCACCGCCGTCGTTCGCAACGACAAGGTGCGTCGGGTCGGCGGGATCGATCCACAGGTCATGAAAGTCGCCGTGCGTGCCCTGGCCGATGGAGTTGAGGGTCTTGCCGCCATCCTCCGAGCGGAAGAACGAGACGTTCTGCACGTACACCACGTCGGCGTTCTTGTGATCGGCGAAGAGATGGGTGTAGTAGAACGCGCGCTGACGGATGGAGCGGTCGCTGTTCACCAGCTCCCACGTGACGCCTGCATCATTGCTGCGAAAGAGTCCGCCGCTGTCGTGTTCGACGAGTGCATACACTCGATTGGCGTCGGCGCTCGAGACGGCCACACCGATGCGACCGACCAATCCCTTCGCAGGCAGCCCGCGGTTACGCGTGATCGCCTTCCACGTTTCGCCGCCGTCAGTGCTCTTGAACAAGCCGCTGCCCGGACCGCCGCTCGACATCTGATATTCCTTGCGATACGCCTCCCACAGCGCCGCGTACATCACGTTCGGATTGGTGCGATCGATCGTGATGTCGACGGCGCCCGTCTTGCCATCACGAAAGAGCACGCGCCGCCAGTTCTTGCCACCGTCGGTGCTCTTGAACACACCACGCTCTTCACTCGGCACGCTGTACTGTCCGAATGCCGCAACGAAAACGATATCGGGATTGGTGGGATGAATGCGGATCTTGGAGATCGCGTCCACCGTGCGGAAACCCATGTGCTGCCAGGTGCGACCTGCGTCGCCGCTCCGGTACACACCGTCGCCCGGCATGATGTTGCCGCGAATGGCCGACTCGCCCATGCCGATGAAGACGACGTCAGGATTTGATTCGCTTACCGCGACTGCACCGACCGAGGCACTGTTGATCTGGCCGTCGGTGACTGGAATCCACGTCTGTCCGCTGTCGCTGGTCTTCCAGAGTCCGCCGCCGGTGGCGCCGAAGTAGGCCTCATGACGCCGGCCGACGACGCCGCTGGCTGCGATGGAGCGCCCGCCACGGCCGGGGCCGAGGTTGCGCCAGCGGTAGTTGG
>JBGTFN010000262.1:0-7197 GCA_041747275.1 Gemmatimonadaceae bacterium
CTGCTCGAACTCGCGTGCGCCGGCGAACTCCACCGCAGCCCGAGCGCCGCGGTGCAGCACGCCGATGGCATAGACCGCGCCATCGGCGGGATGAATGCACGGGAGCGACAACCAGTGATTGCCCGTGGTCTGCCACGGTACCGACGGAATAGGACGAGGAGTCACAGTTTCGGAACCCTGAGAGGCGCACGAGGCTATCATGACGCAACGAGCACGCGGAGTCATTGCGTTGACGGGCACAAATGATCGGGCTAATCTAGCCGATTGGCCCGTCCAGCAGGCGGTCGGTGCTGACAGCCCTTTCTCCGACGACGTCAACCACTCCCGTTCTGTCCCGATCACCGCTGTTGCCGACCCCGCCGACGCATTCAATTTCCCTTCGCGCACGACGCGCGTTCGGCATTGCTGCACTGCTGGCATCACTGCCCGCCGCCATCGTCGCCCCCCTCCCACTGTTGGCCCAGCCGGTCGCGGGACTGGGTGAAGACGCGATTCCGATTCCCAAGGGCGGACTGCGACTGGTCATCGGTGCGCGCTGGGACCAGTGGGATCGACGGCTGCTGCCAGATGGGGGCTCGTCGCCACTGCTCGACGCCATGTCGTCGCCCAGCCTCGGCGTGTCGCAACTTCCGGCCCTCGGCACGGCGCAAGGCGGCATTCGCGGACTCAGCGGCATCTCTGACTTCTCGCTCTCCCTCGGTCCGCTCGAAGCCGCAGGCAGCGTGCGACGCTCCACCACGACGCTGCAGGCCGACTTCGGCATCACGCCGCGAATCAGTGTCGGTGTGCGCGTACCGTATGTGGAAGTCGTACACGACGCACGACTCGTGCTCAATCGCAACGGTGTTGACGCGAACGTCGGCGCCAATCCAGCCCGCATAGACGCCGCTGCGCTGGGAGGCAATGGTGCTGTGTTCGTGCAGCTTGGCAACGCGCGCACGCAGCTGATAAACGCGATCGCAAGCTGCGGTACGAACGGAACTGGCGCGACATGTGAAGCGATTCGCGCAAATCCTTCGGCGGCCAGTGCGCTCGTACAACGAACCGAGGCGTTCCGATCCGTTTGGCGCGATGTGTACGGTGACGGCACCTACCCGGGCGCGCCCGTCGTTCCCGCGCCGGCGAGCGAGGCGCATAAGGCAATCGGCGCTTCGCTTGCGAAGTTGCACTCGGACTTCGAGCTCTACTTCACGACGAGTATCCCCACTGACGTGCCGGTTGCTACGTCGCTCGTGTACGGATCGAGCGGTCTGCAGGAGCTGGTGCAGGACTCGGCGTTCGGCGTGAATGCCGATACGCTCGACCGCGCATTTCGCGCTGGCATGGGTGATGTCGACCTCGAGGCGCGAGTGCTGTTGTTCGACAGTTGGGGGGGGGACCAGATTGCCCGACTGTCCAATGGTGCGTCCGGCTTTCGTGTGCTGGCATCCGGAGGCTGGCGATTCGGAACCGCCAGCAGCGCGCAATCCAACCAGCCGTTTGCGCTGGCGCTCGGAGATGGGGTGAACGCGATCCTGCTGCGTGCAACGGCCGACGCCGTCTGGCGCAGACGCGCGTGGGTGTCGGCGACGATTCGCAGCACAACACCGTTGGCAGACAACGCGGTGGTGCGACTGCCGGGTGCGGGGCTGCCCGAGCTGTTTTTTCTCAGCGAACCGCAGTCCGCCTCGCGTCAACTCGGACAGCGCATCGACCTGGAGATCGCGCCGCGCATCGCGCTTGGCGACAAGTTCGGCGTGTCCGCGACGTGGCTTGCGCGGTCGATCGGGAGCGATCGCTACCAGGCAACCGGTGGTGGTGACGCGTTCGAGACGCCCTCGGGAACCGTGCAGTTCGGATCAATCGGTGTGACATACTCGACGCTCGCCTCCTACGCTCGTGGGAAGTCCAGGCATGCGGTGGAGGTGCTCTTTGCGCATGAAGTCGCGCTGTCAGCGTCTGGGCTCAGCGTACCCTCACTGGTGCGAGACCGGCTCGAGCTGCGCATCTACACGGGATTTCCGCGGCGCTGACGGAGCCTTCCGCGGCGCTCTGGAACTCTCGCAAAGACCAACTTGCTTTTCGCGGCGCTGCCCTCGGCGCCGTCAGGTAGAGGCGCGCTTTCGTCCGCCAGAACGTCGGGACGCCGCCGCATCCACAATCGGCCGTTGACCTCGCTCCAGCAACTCACGTGCGTGCGCCCGGCTCACTTCCCGATCGGAATCACCGCCAAGCATCCGCGACAGTTCGATCACACGCTCGTCGTCCGCAACGACGTGCGTGTCGGCGGTGGTGAGGCCCCCGCTGCCCGCTGCGCTCTTTCGAATCACGACGTGATGATGCGCGCTCGCCGCGATCTGCGCGAGATGTGAAATCGCGAGCACCTGATGGTGCGTGGCGACCTGGCGCATCAGTGCGCCGACCTGCCAGGCGACATTGCCACCAACTCCGGCGTCGACCTCGTCGAACACGAGCGTTGGCACCTGCTGCAATCGCGCAAGCACGGTGCTGAGAGCGAGCATCACGCGCGCGAGTTCACCGCCCGAGGCCACGCGGTCGAGCGCGCCTTCAGAGAGTCCTTTGTTGAGGGCGGCGACGAACTGCACCTGCTCCGCCCCGAATGCGCCGGGCTCGCTCAGCGCCGATAGCCGCACCGCAAACGTTCCGCCCGGCATTCCCAGTTCAGGAAGCAGTATACTGACGGCCGCGCCGAGCTCGCCCGCCGCAGAAGTTCGTCTCGCCGTCAGCTCACCTGCGGAAGACTCGCGCTCCTCGAGGGCTTCCCGCAACGTGTCCGATGCGAGCCTCGACGCGGCGTCGGCGTCGTCAACGAGCGCGAGTTCCGCACGGCTTTGCTCCAGCGTCCCGAGCACCTGCTCGAGCGAAGGTCCGTACTTTCGTGTGAGCTGGTGCAACACGGCGCGGCGAGTGTCAACTTCCTGCAAACGCCGCGGATCACTGTCTACAGATTCTGCGTAACTCGCAAGTTCCCGGGCCAGCTCGTCGAGCGCGAAGTACGCACTGTCGAAGGACGGCTGCAATCGATCCAGCGATGGATCGATGCGCTGCAGTGACAACAGTCCGCGCCGAACGGCGTCGAGCTGGGAAAGAACCGCGCCGTCTTCCCCAGCGAGCACTTCTCCAGCCTGTGCGGCGCTGGCGCGCAGCTCTTCCGCGTGTGCGAGTCGTCGGTGTTCAGCCTCGACAGCTTCGTCATCACCAGGCCGCACATTGGCAGCCTCGATTTCCTGCACCAGAAACCGCAGGTAGTCCGCGCGTTGTTCAGCGACTTGGCGGCGGATCTCGAGATTCTCGAGTTCGCTATGTGCCTGCAGCACCCGTGCGTGCGCAGCAGACACGCGCGCAACGAGCGGCTGAGCACTGCCAAACGCATCGAGCACATCCCGCTGTGCCGACGAATCGAGCAGTTGCTGCGCTTCGTGCTGGCCGTGCACCGCGACGAGTTGCGCTCCCAGTTCACGCAGCACACCTACCGTGACCGAGCCACCGTTCACCCAGGCGCGCGAGCGACCGTTCGTGGAGACTTCGCGCTTGAGCGTGAGACATTGCTCGTCGGCGTCGATACCGCGCTCGTCGAGCCATGCGAGCAGGTCTGCGCGCGCGTTGGTGTCGAACGTGGCTTCGACAACGGCCTTGTCGGCGCCGGCGCGGATGCGGTCGGCTCCTGCACGCTCTCCAAGCAGCATTCCCAGCGCGCCAACAACCAGCGACTTGCCCGCGCCAGTTTCACCGGTGAGCACATTGAGACCGTCGGCGAGTGGGAGCGTGACCGCTTCGATGACGGCGACGTTTCGAAGGCGCAGCTCGATCAGCACGCCGGCTGGACCGTTAGACGGGCGCGACGACGCCGTCGCGCTCGGACAGCCCGCCCCAGCCGAGCTTGTGGCGCAGTCGAACGAAGAAGGAGGTGCCGGGAAAGCGGACAATGCGAACGGGGGCGCTGGCGCGACGGATGCGGAGAGTTTCACCAGACGTGAACGTAGTTCCCACCTGTCCGTCCACCGTCACCAAAAGTCCCTCCGGCCCATCTTCTGCACGCACCGCGACCTCGATATCCGGCGGCAGCACGAGCGGTCGCATGGCCAGGGTATGCGGCGAGACGGGCGTCACGATGATGGATTCCACCGTCGGCACCACAACAGGTCCTCCAGCCGACAGGCTGTAGCCTGTGGATCCGGTCGGTGTGGAGATCACGACGCCATCAGCGCCAAGTGCGCCGATCGCTTCACCGTCCACGTGCACCGCAAAGCGCACGACGCGCGCGAAGCCGCCCTTGTGCAGCACGACATCGTTGAGACAGCGCCAGTTTCCTTTCGGCGCTCCGTCCACCCCATACGCGCGGGCGTCGAGCGTCATGCGATTCTCCGCCATGAACTCGCCGCGCGACCAGAGCCGCAGCGCATCTTCGAACTCGTCGCCGCCGCACGACGTAAGGAAGCCGAGTCGACCGAGATTGACGCCGAGGATGGGAATGTCACGTCCCGCCAGATATCGGGCGCCGCGCAACAGTGTGCCGTCTCCGCCGAGCGTGAGCAGCAGGTCGAGCGACTCTGGATCACCCAGCGCTTCACCCTGTTCCGCTATCTCGTAGAGTTCTTCCTCAAAGGCGAGCGTAGCGCCAAGCGCAGGCGCCAGGTCGAGCAACGCGCCGAGCACGCCGGGAAGCCCGGCGTAGCCGCGATGTCCAACGACGCCGATGCGCATCAGCCGGCCAATGCTTCGGTCTCGCGCAGCGAGCGAATGCGCTCCACGATTCCCGCGACATCGAGCCCGCACTGGGCAAGCTGGCGCTTCCGCGAGGCGGCGTACACGATGCGGTCCGGCACACCGTGCACCGATACGCGCACGTTAGGCGCCACGCGCCGGATGGTCGCGCTCATGAACGCACCGAAACCATTCACCACGGTGCCTTCTTCGAGCGTGAGCACCATCGTGTGATCCGAGAGCACGGCGTTGAGCGTCACCTCATCGTACGGCTTCAGGTAGCGACAGTTGACGACCGTGATATCGAAGCCCTCGGTCGCCAACTGCTCGGCGGCTTCGAGCGCAATACTGACCATGGTGCCCACGGCCAGGATCGCGAGTTCGCGACCATGACGGGGAACCTCCCACGTCGCGTACGGCACTGCCGGAATGTCCTTCATTGCTGCCGGGATGTCCGGCGACAGATCGCGCGGGTAGCGAAGGCAGAGCGGGCCGTCATGTTCAACGCCGGCGCGCAGAAGCCCAAGCATCTCCGTACCATCCTTGGGTGCCGTCACCGTCATGCCAGGCACCGCGAGCATGTAGGCGATGTCGTACAGTCCCGCGTGCGTTTCACCGTCTTCTCCGACCAGTCCCGCGCGATCCATGCAGAAGACAACCGGCAGGTGCTGGATGGCGACATCATGCACGATGTTGTCGTAGCCGCGCTGCAGGAACGTGGAGTAGATCGCGACGACGGGCTTGATGCCCTGCGTTGCAAGTCCGGCGGCGAATGTGACGGCATGTCCTTCGGCGATGCCCACATCGAAGAAGCGCTGCGGAAACGCCTTGCCGAACGCACTCGTACCCGTACCGGTCGGCATTGCGGCGGTGATGACGGCCAGTTCCTTCACCTCCTCGCCCAGTTCCAGCAATCCCTTCCCGAAGGCAGCGGTGTAGTTCGGATTGCCCGCCGTGGCCGCGGCGCGCTGCTTGCCTGTGGCCGGATCGTGTCCGGGCGGCAGCGCATGCCACTTCTCACCATGCTCGCCGGCAGGAAAGCCCTTGCCTTTCTGCGTGATCACGTGAACGAGTCGCGGACCCTTGAAGTCGCGCACTGCACTGAGCGTTTCGATGAGCGCGTCCATGTCGTGCCCGTCGACCGGACCGAAGTAGCGAAAACCAAGCTCTTCGAACAGCACTCCGGGCGTGAGGAACGACTTCATGCTTTCCTCCCACTTTCGCACCAGCGTGCTCAGTCCGGACAGGGGGCCCGGCGCGGAGTCCACCAGGTCGCCAATCTTGGAGCGCATGCGGTTGTACAAGGGGTTGCGCTGCACCGACAACAGATACTTGTGCATGGCGCCGACGTTGGGCGCGATGGACATCTCGTTGTCGTTGAGCACCACGATGAGGTCGCGATCGGAATGCCCGGCGTTGTTCAGCCCCTCATACGAAAGACCGCACGACAGCGCGCCATCGCCGAGAATGGCCGCAACCTTGAAGTCCTCACCGCGCATGTCGCGTCCTGCAGCCATGCCAACGGCCGCTGAGATCGCGGTGGCCGCGTGTCCTGCGCCGAAGGTGTCGTACTCGCTCTCTGAACGCTTGAGAAAACCGCTCAGGCCGTGCTCCTGTCGCAACGTATCGAGACGATCATTGCGACCTGTAAGCAGCTTGTGCGGATAGCCCTGATGACCCACGTCCCACACCAGCAGGTCACGCGGCGTGTCGAGCACGGTGTGCAGTGCGATGGTCAGCTCGACGACACCCAGCCCTGCCCCGATGTGCCCACCCGTGTCCGAACACACCTCGATCAGTCGCGCGCGCATTTCGGCGGCGACGGTGCGCAGTTCATCGCGCGTGAGACCGCGCAAGTCGGAGGGTGATTGAATGCGATCGAGCAGTGCCATGAGCGTTCGGAGTTAGAGTTGCCGGGACGGGATGGTCGGACGAGACCGTCAGTTCCGTCGCTCGACGATGTACCGCGCCAACTGCTCGAGCGTGGGCGTGAGCAGCCCCTCCGCAGCGAGTGTCGTACATGCTTCATTGATCAACGCCGTCGCGCGCTCGATCGCTCCCTCCACCCCGAGCAACGCCGGATAGGTGCTCTTGGAGAGCGCGAGATCGCGTCCGGCGGTCTTGCCAAGTTCATCCGTCGTGGCCGTTACGTCGAGCACGTCGTCGCAGATCTGGAACGCCAGACCGACCGCTGCACCGTAATGTGCCAGCGCGTGACGACGCTGCGCGCTCGCCCTTGCCGCCTGGGCGCCAAGCGTCACCGATGCAGCGATCAGCGCACCGGTCTTGAGGCGGTGCACGCGTTCCATCGCATCGAGCGACAGTGCCACGCCCTCGGCCTCGAGATCGAGCAACTGGCCACCGATCATGCCGCCGGCACCCGACGACGCCATGAGCGTGCGCACGACATCGCCCGCTTCAGCGGCTGACAGACCAAGATCGCACGCGGCGCGGTAGGCACTGCGCGCGGCCAGCGGCACCATGGCCAATCCC
>JBGTFN010000263.1:0-18139 GCA_041747275.1 Gemmatimonadaceae bacterium
GACATGCGCACGACGGTGCTCAACGTGCGCGAACGACTCGACGCCACGCGCGGCCGGTTGCCGGAGCGCGCCGAACGCCCGACGCTGCTCACCAGCGATCCGGGCGAACGACCCATCGCCGTGCTGGGCATGCGTGCGACCAGCGACACGGAGCGTGCACTTCGCGATAGCCTGCAGGGCAATACGACAGGCGGTACATCAGGTGCTGCAACAGGTGGCAGGTCAGGCGGGCTCGGTGTGGGTGATCTGCGTGGACTGGCGCGAACGGCAGAAGACGTATTCGCGAGGCGGCTGGAACAGATCGCAGGTGTCGCGTCTGTCGCGGTGGTCGGTGCGCCGGCCGACGAGATTCGCGTGGATGTCGATCCGGACCGCCTGCGTGCACTGGGCCTGACCCCGGAAGACGTTGCACAAGCGATCATCACACAAAACTCCACCGGTGCCGGTGGGACCGTCCGGCGCGGGCAGTTTCGCTTTTCGGTGCGCGCGCTGACGGAGTTTCGCGATCTGGACGAGATTCTCGCCGTACCGGTCGGCGCGCCAGGCAGCGGCGTCACGCTGCGCGACGTGGCCACCGCCACCACCACGCTGTCAGATCCATCCACGATCACGCGCCTCGACGGACGCGAGTCGATCGGACTCGTTGTCTACAAGGATGCCGGATCGAACACGGTCTCGGTCACCAACCGCATGATGGAAGCGGTGGAGGCGCTGGAAGCCGAGTTTCCCGCGGTGGAACTGACGGTAGTGGCCGCGCAAGCTGAGTTCGTAGTGGATGCGCTCTCGAATCTCGGGCAGGAAATCGTCGTTGGCGGCGCGATGTCGCTGCTCATGATCCTGCTGTTCCTGCGCGACTGGCGTGTGTCCATGGCGATTGGACTCATCGTGCCGCTGTCCGTGATGGTTGCCCTCGTGACGCTCCAAACGCTTGGTGTGACCATCAATGTGCTGTCGCTCGGCGGGCTTGCGCTCGGCACGGGTATTCTTGTGGACACCGCCATCGTTGTCGCCGAGGGTGTCGGACGTCGGCGCGAAGAAGGGATGGGGTACATCGACGCTGCAATCGTCGGGACGGAAGAAGTTTCGGGACCGCTGTTGGCTGGCACGCTCACCACGATGCTCGTCTTCGGACCCATCATCTTCGTGCAGGGATTGGCAGCGGCACTCTTCCGCGATCTGTCATTGAGTGTCGTCATGACAGTGGGCGCGTCATTGCTGCTCTCGCTCACGCTGATGCCGGTGATGATGGTCGGACGCCGCAGACGCGCCCTGCAACTGCAGGCGAATCCGCCCGCGCGCAAGGCGCCTGGCCCATTTGCGCAGAAGCTCGACGGCATCGGTACGCGTCTGGCCGACCTGTACGAGCACGGCATGTCGTGGTCGCTCAATCATCCGGCGCCAGTATTTGCCGGCGGTATTGCGCTACTCGTGGTGATGGTCGCGCTGTTCATGCAGTTGCCCAAGGAAGTGTTGCCGCGCGTGGACGAAGGTGTGCTCGTGGCCGAGGTGCAGTTGCCCGAAGGCACGGCGCTCGAAGCCACCACCGCGTCAATCAGGGAAATCGAACGGGCGGCGGCGCAGCTTGGCGCAGTGGGAGTGTATGCGCGCGTGGGGCGCGCCACCGACGAAGAGATTCTATCCGGTGCGAACCCGGGATCGTCGGCCACAGCGCAACTCATCGTGCCGGTGCCCGAAGGTGAAAGTGCGTCGCGATTTGCAGACGCACTGCGCGCTGCGGTGCCGCAGCTCGTACAACAGGGTGCGCTCGCCATCGACCTGGCCGGTCAGTCGGAATTCGGATCGCTCATCGGACGCGAAGGACGGCTGGTGCGCGTGGAAATCGCGGCCGGTTCGCTCGACGAGTCACAGCGCTACGCGGACTCCGTACGCACCATGATGCGCGGTCTTCCGACGCTTGCCGATGTGCGCGATGCATTCGCGGCAACGCAGCCCGTCATCGAAGTGACGCTCGAGCGAGCGCGTCTTGCAGAACGCGGCATCTCACCGGCGGAAGTGTCGAGTGCGTTGCAGGGCGGGTTGGGTGGAGTCGCCGCATCGGAGCTGCGCGAAACCGACCGGCGAACGCCGATCAAGGTGCGCTACGAAGGCCTGCGCAACGAAGACCTGGCCACGGCGTTGGCCACCAATGTGCGCGGCATTCCTGTTGCGCAGCTCGTCCAGGTGAAAGAGATGCGCGCGCCGCTTGAAGTTGTGCGCATCGGACAACGACCCGTGTCAATCGTGGAAGGGCTTGTGGAGTCGGGCGGCACGGCGCGCGCTGCCAGTGATGTCGCTGAGGGCATTGAGGCGCTTGGTCTGCCGGCCACGGTGAACTGGCAGGTGGCGGGAGCTGACGCTGAACGCAAGCGCACATCCGACGAACTGGCGCTTGTGGGTGTGCTCGCCGTGCTGCTTGTGTTTCTCGTGCTGGCCGGTGAGTTCAGCTCGTTCACGATTCCGCTGGTGGTCATCACGACGGTGCCGTTGGCCGCGGCCGGCGGCATCATCTTCCTGTGGATGACGGGGCAGAGCATCAACGCCGTGTCGCTCATCGGCATCGTGATCATGGTGGGCATGGCCGATAACGAAGCGGTGGTGAAGCTCGATGCCATTCGCCGTTTCCGGGACATGGGACACGACGTGAACACGGCCGTGCTGCTTGGCGGTCGTCAGCGCCTGCGCGCAATCACGATGACATCGTTGACGACAGTGACCGGTGTATTGCCGCTGCTGCTGGGCGTAGGCAGCGGCGGTGCCCTGTACCGTCCGCTGGCGGCGGCGGTCATCGGTGGTACCGTGAGCGCACTCGTGGTGACGTTCTTCCTGCTGCCGACCGTATACTCGGTGGTGGAACGCGGCATCGAGCGACGTCGCGCCTCGAAGGAGGGCGCAGTCCCGCGCGAGCCACTGCGCGAAGCGGCCTTGCTCGGTGGTGACGTGGCATGATTGGCTTCGCGGTGCGCCGTCCGGCGGTGATCTGGTCCATGTGCATCGCGATCCTCGTCGCCGGCGCGATCGCGTTCTCACGTTTGCCGCTCGCGTCACGCACGTCGGTTGAACTGCCGCGCCTCTCCGTGTCGGCATCGTGGAACGGGGCCGCGGCGGAAGTCATGGAGATGTATGTCACGTCGCCGATCGAGTCGCTGGTGCAGGGAGTGCGCGGCGTGCGCAAGACCTCCAGCGAGTCGCTCGACAATCGCATGAGCATCACGGTGGAGCTCGACCCGAAGACCGATGTGCAGCTCGCACGACTTGGCATTCTCGAGCGACTGGAGTTGTTGCGCGGTGAATTCCCGCCCGGCGTATCGCGCCCCTCGGTGTCCAACTACACGCCGGAGGGACTCGAGGAGCCCGTGCTGCTGCAGGTGCAGGTGTCGGGGCCGTACACACCCGGCGCCCTCAAGAAAATGCTCGACGATCAGGCGTCGCCGCGACTTGCGGCCGTACCCGGCGTTTCGAGCGTGTCGGCAAGGGGCGGCAGCGATATCGGCGTTGCGCTCGCGTATGATCCGGCTTTGCTGCGTCGCATCGGTGTGTCACCGGCGATGCTCACGAGCGCGATCGGCAACGCGCGCCTCGTGCAGTCGCTTGGAGAGGAGACGCGCGATGGCGTAACGCGTGGCGTCACCATGCGCGACGAACCGGAGTCGCTCGAGGATGTTGCGCGCCTTCCGATCATGGCGAGCGGCGGCCGTGTGTTCCGGTTGGGCGAACTTTCTACGATCCGCGCCGAAGAAGACGCAGGCGGTGCGTTCTTTCGCATCAATGGAGTGCCCGCTGTGGCGATCGCGCTCTATCGACACGCGGGTGCCGATGCCATCAAGACAGCTATCGCGGCGCGTCAGGCAGTGGACGAGTTGCAGCGTGTCGCTCCGCCCGGCGTGCGCTATCGCGTGTCGCAGGACGCCAGCATCGACCTCAAGAAGGAACTCGACGACCTCATGAAACGCGGTGCAATCGCGTTTGTGTGTGTGTTGCTCGTGTTGTCGGTCATGTTGCGGCGTGCGCGCGCCGTGGCGCTCGTGATGGGCAGCACGGCGGTCGCAATTGCCGGCACCGCACTTGGCCTGTACCTGCTCGACGTGCCCGCCAACCTGCTCACGCTTGCCGGACTTGGCATGGGCGTCGGCATTCTCGTGCAGAACGCGCTCGTGGTAGTGAACCGGCTCACCACCGCACCCGACACAGCCGAAGGCCGAACGCAGGCAGCACGTCGCATCATGCCCGCAGTGATCGGTGCAACGCTGACCACGGCCGTCGTGCTGTTTCCGTTTCTGTACCTGCAGGGGGATACACGCGCCGCATTCGTGCCGTTCGCGGCGGCCTTCGCACTGGCACTCGCGTGGAGCGTGATCACCGCGTTGCTCGTGGTGCCGGCGCTGGGTCGGGGCGGCGCAGTGAAGCAGGTGACATGGCCTCGCATGGCCACGGTGTATCGCAAGATCCTGCGCGGGACGCTGCGCTGGCGATGGGCCACGATCTCATTCAGTGTCGCGCTTCTCGCCGTGATGACATGGGGCTTCATCAAGAAGGTGCCGCGTTCCACCTGGGGCGGCTTCGGTGAGCGACGGACCACCCTTGCCGTGAACCTCACATTCCCCCGCGGCTCCGATCCCGAAACGCTCGATCGCGCGATGCGCGAGTTCGAGTCGCTCGTTGTGGGCCGTCAGGAAGTCGAGCAGGTGGCGACTCAGGGCAATATGGTGAGCGCGAACATGCAGGTGCTGTTTACTCGCGACGGCGGACTGACAGCGGTTCCGCTCGAACTCGAGGAGCTGCTCACGCAGCGTGCGGTGCTTGTGGGGGGCGCCAACATCAGTGTGCGCGGCGAAGGGCCAGGCTTCTACGCCGGCGGCGGGGGCGGCGCATCAGTGTCGTTCCGCATTCGAGTGCTTGGCTACTCGTATGCCGGCGTTACGGCGCTCGCCGAAGATCTTCGCAACCGCCTCGAGAAGTTTCCGCGCGTTCGCGATGTGACCATCACCTCCGGTCGCGGCTGGGGCAACGAGCGTGGCTACGCCGTGACGCTCGAACCTGATCGTGAGGCACTCGCGCGATTCGGGGTCACGACGCAGGCCTTTGCCGCGGCCGTGGCGCGTGAGGTGCGCGGACCCGTGGGTCAGGTGCTGCTCGAAATCGACGGAGACGAGCTGCCCGTCACGGTCAAGTCAATCGGCGCGCGTGACCGCACGTTGGATCAGTTGCGTGACGCTGTCGTGCCCACTTCGAGCGGCGCGCCCGTGCGCGTCGCCGACTTGTCGTTCGTGGATGCGCGTGAAGCGTTGAGTGTGGTCACGCGCGAAGACCAGCAGTACATCCGCACGGTGAACTACGATTTCCGTGGACCGCAGCGTCTCGCGCAACGCACGCACGACGCGTTCCTTGCGGCGATCGCCGTGCCCGCCGGCTACGACGTGAAGGACGCCGGCAGCATGTGGGGCTACACCGATGACAAGAGCGCCAAAGGATTGTGGCTCGTGTTCGGTATCGGCCTCTCGCTCGTCGTACTCGCCGTCGCGCTTGTGTTCGACTCCGTCTGGGGCGCGGCGATGGTATTCCTGTCGCTGCCGCTCGCGCTCGCCGGCGTTGTCGCATCGTTCTGGTTCATGAAGGCGGCCTTTGGACGAGAGGCTGCGGTGGGAGTCATTCTCGTGGTCGGACTGGCCGTGAATCAGGCCATCCTGCTGGTGGATGCGGCACTGGCACGGCGGCGGCAGCGTCTCGCCGCGGGCGGCTCGAGTGCCTTGCATGCTGGTGATGTGCTGCGAGCGGCACACGATCGATCCGGCATGATCGTGCTTGTCACCTTGAGCGCGCTCGCAAGCCTGATTCCGCTTACGGTGGGCACCAATGCGACCACGCTGTTCGGAGCGATCGCGCTCGCCACGGCGGGCGGGACGCTGATGGGCACGATCGGCGCGCTCTTCCTTCTGCCCGCGCTGCTCGTGGGAAAGCGGCGTGTGAAGCGGCGTCGCACAATCAGCCTCTCTGCCGGCAACCCCGCAGCCGATCCGGCGTGACGAACCTGCGTGGTGGGATCTTTGTCAGGTCGCTACCTGTGTCATCCGGTTCGCTTCCCTCGATGTTGCCCGCAACCAACACTCGCATGACTTCCTTAGCTCGCTCCCTCCGCGCGGCATCTACCGCGACTCTCGCGTCAGGCCTGCTCTGGTCTGCGCAGCCGACTCAGGCGCAACAGGTTCCCACGCGTACCTATAGCAAACCCACCGCCGAGCTCGTGGAGCCCTATAGCGCCGTTCGAGGTGTGCGCGAACTGTCCGACGGGCGCGTTATTGTCTCGGACACGCGAGACAAGGTCGTTCAACTGGCGGACTTCAAGACGGGACGTGCGAACACACTCGGGCGCGAAGGCTCCGGACCGAACGAGTATCAGATGCCCATGTCGGCATTCGCGCTGCCAGGCGACAGTACGATGATCGCCGATGCGCTCAACTCGCGCTTTCTGCTGCTCGGACCGGGAGGTAAGTTGGCCGGCACCTGGAGCCCCGCTGCGGCAGGTTCAGGCGATGAGCCGCGAACCGTAACGCGCGCAGCGCCGGCCCCCGAACGAGGCCGAGCCGGAGGTGGCGCTTCGTTCGTGATCGGCGGCGGTGGACCCATGGCGATGCTCAACACCCGTGCGACCGATGCGCAGGGCCGCATTTACATGGTCGGTTCGCCGCTCGTGGTCGGACCGGACGGACCGAAGCAGGCGGACAGCGTGCCGATCATGCGCGTGGTTCGAAAGACCATGGCGACCGACACCGTCGCCTGGCTGCAGCTGCCGAAAAACGCCGCTTCGGTAACAGGATCCGCTGGCAATGTGAACATCCGCATGGGCGGTGGGCCGTACGCCGCCGAGGACGGATGGACCGTGCTCGCCGACGGGCGCGTGGTGGTGGTGCGTCACGCCGACTATCGCGTGGAGGTGCACCCCGCCTCGGGAAGGGGTGCGCCGATGCGCGGAGCTGCCGTGCGCACGCCGACGCTGCGTGTCGGCGACGCCGAGAAGGAAGCCTGGCGCGAATCTCGCCGTACCGGTGGCGGAGTGGCCATTGCGATGACGCGAACCGACGGACCAGGCGGTGGGACCACGACTCGCTCGGCGCCCGCCAACATGCAGATGCAGGAGCCGTCGGAGTGGCCTGCCGTGCTGCCTGCGTTCCAGGGAAACCAAGTCTACGCGCTACCCAACGGCCAGATCTGGGTCGGCCGCTATCGCGCCGCATCCGACAAGACGCCGCGTTACGACGTCTTCGATGCCACCGGCAAGCACACCGGCCAGGTCGTCTTTCCCGCGCGCACGAACGTGGTCGGCTTCGGCAAGGGCGTCGTCTATATCGTGCGAATCGATGAGGACGACCTCCAGTACCTTCAGCGCTACGCCTTGCAGTAACTCCGGCCTTGATCCGGCGGTGCGGCTCACGTAGTGTGAGAGTCGCACCGCTTCAACGTCTTTTCGCGTCTCCTGCCGAGAGCCTGCATGCCGTTCCTTGATTACCCTGTCGATACGCCGTGGTTGCTGGCATTCGCCGGCTTCGTGCTAGGCATCATTTCGGCGATCTTCCGCCTCGTCATCGCAGTGGGCCCCATTGGCCAGATTCTGATCGTGCTCATCCCGGCACTGCTGTTCATGCGCGACATCCATGCCGGGCCGACTGCATTCAAGCATCACAAGTCCTGACTCGCATACCGCGCGCTCGCAAGCGTCGTGCGCAACGCGGCGGCGCGAGAGCACGTAGATGTCGATGAACCCCGCTGAGCGAGCACTCGGCGGGGTCATTTGTTTCCCGTCCCACCACACTGGCGTTCGTGTTCTGTTTGCGTGTACTACACGCAGATTGCACTTTCCCCGTTCCACTCCCTCGGAGGCATGATGTCCGCCCCATTCGAAGGCTCCGGTTGCGACGCGTCGTCGCGCGGCAAGTCCGTCTCGCAACGCTGGCACAAGCGTACCGCAACGATGTTCGGCACCGTGGTCGCGGCTGCACTGTCGCTCTCGCTTGCGACGACAACTGCGCACGCTCAGGCGGGACGGCTGACCGGTGTCGTCACCGACTCCACGAGCGGTGAGCCGCTGGAATCGGTGACGCTGACACTCTCCGAAGCAGGCGCGAGAACCGCTCAGCGAATCGAGGCACGAACTGACCCGTCGGGCCGCTATCTCTTTCCCGCTGTTCCAGCCGGCACCTACGTGGTGGAGCTGCGCCGATTGGGATACCGGCCGCTCAATCGCTCCGGCGTCGTGGTGGCGTCGGGCGAGGTCGTCACACGCAACTTCACCTTGGACCCGGCGGGACTCAGCCTGCAAGCGGTCGTCACCACAGGTGTGGTAGATCCGGCTAGCGGCACGCGAGTCCCGTTCACCGTTGGTCGTGTCACGGCCGAAGATGCACCGGTTCCTGCGACGAACGCGCTGGAAACGATTCAGGGAAAGATTGCCGGCGTGTCGGTGGTGCCGGCTGGACAGGCCGGTAGCGGCACCAACATTGTGTTGCGAACGCCGACCAGCATCAACAAGTCGAACTCACCACTGATCGTGGTGGACGGCGTGCTGCAGACCGACGCGTTCGGTGCCGCGAGTGCCGACTTGCAGAGCATGGACATCGAGAGCGTCGAAGTCGTAAAGGGCGCCGCTGCTGCGTCGTTGTACGGTGCGCGCGCCGCTGCCGGTGTCATTCAGATCACCACGCGCCGCGGCAGCGGACTTGCCGACGGCACCACGCGCTTTACGGTGCGCTCGGAATACGGTTCCAACTCACTCAACTCGCCCGTCAGATGGGCGCAGTCACACTTCTACCGCTTGAATGAGGCGGGTCAGTACGTGAATGCCGCCGGCGCTGTCGTTCCGCGTGCGCAGCGGGTGGAGGAGCCGGTGTTCCAGCGTTTTCAGGACAATGCCTATCCCGATCCGATCTATGACCAGGTTGATCGCTTCTTCGATCCGGGCAACTTCAGCCGCAACTCACTGAACATTGCCCAAAACAGCGGCAAGACAAATTGGTTCTTCTCGTACGTGAATCAGGGCGAAGATGGCGTCGTGCTCAACAGCGGACGCTACCAGCAGAACGACTTCCGCTTGAA
The DNA here is from genome assembly GCA_041747275.1 of Gemmatimonadaceae bacterium. Classification (GTDB taxonomy): domain Bacteria; phylum Gemmatimonadota; class Gemmatimonadetes; order Gemmatimonadales; family Gemmatimonadaceae; genus JAABRT01. The sequence goes on from JBGTFN010000263.1 coordinate 9,085, forward strand.
CCTCGATCACCGGCCCACCGACAAGCTGTCGTTCGGTATCAGCGTGTACAACAGCCGGTCCGAGCGGCAGAACCTGTATGGCGACACCTTTTTCGACCTGATCAACCAGGCGCCCGATGTCGACCTGCGCACGCCGGATCCGGACGGCACACCATACGCTTTCCAGCTCGATCCCGAGGGACGAGAGGAAAACCCGCTGTACGTGCTCGCCACTGAACTCAATCAGCGCAAGCGTTCGCGCTTGCAGGGCGCGCTGCAGGGTCGCTACGCACCGCTGAGCTGGCTCACGTTCGACGGCAACCTGAGCTACGACCGCTCCGACCGTCGCAACAACTTCTTCCTCGACGCGGGCGTCAAGACGGAGGGCTTCGGCGAGGGTGGTCCGGGCGAAATCTCGCAGTTCACAGGTACGACCGACGCTGTCAATGCATTCGGCAGCGTCAACGTGCTGCAGCGTGTCGGCGACTTCACGTTGCGTGGCACCGGACGCGTGCTGATGGAGCGGGAGACCAACGCCTTGACCACCGCTTCCGGCAACACTTTCGCGACTCCGGGTGTGAACAGCCTCGACAACGCGCAGAACCGATTCGTATCGTCGTCCGTGCAGACGATTCGCACCAACAGCTACATCGGAAGTGTGGCCGCCGATTATCGCGGCAAGCTCATCGTCGATGCATTGTTGCGTGAGGACGGCAGCTCGCTCTTCGGTCCCGAGGAACAGAAGAATCTGTATTATCGCGTGAGCGGTGCGTACCGCCTGTCGCAGGAAGAGTGGTGGCCCTTCGCGTCGATCAACGAGTTCAAGCTTCGCGCATCGCAAGGCACCGCCGGCACGCGCCCTGACTTCAATGACCAGTACGAAACCTTTTCATTCAGCGAAGGCGGTGGCGTCATCAAGCAGAACCTCGGCAACCGCCTGCTCAAGCCGGAGGAGTCGCGCGAAACTGAACTCGGCATCGACGCAATTATCGCCAATCGATTGTCGGTTCAGTTCTCCTACGCCGACGTCGAGACGACGGACCAGCTCATTCTCATCCCGCTGGCCGGCTACATCGGCTATAACGCGCAGTGGCAGAATGCCGGCACCGTCAAGGGCAACACGTATGAACTGACGCTCGAAGCCGATATGGTCAAGCGTCCCAATCTGACGTGGCGCTCCGGCCTTGTGGGCAGCCGCTCACGCAATCGCATTACGGCGTTCGACCGTCCCTGCTTCTCGACCGGCACCATCCTGTTCCGCTGCACGGGCGAGACGCTCGGCGCGATGTACGGACTGCGTTTCATCAAAGGCACGGGTGAGCTGCCCGCCGATGCGATGGGTCAGGCTTCGCAGTTCGCCGTCAACGATGATGGACTGCTCGTTTGGGTTGGCGAAGGTGCCAGCTTCACCGAAGGCGAGACGAAGAGGCTGTGGGGCACCTCCACCGCGATCGGCAGCAACACCTACCTCTGGGGCATGCCGATCACACTCAGGGATTCAACCGGCAGCGCGGCGCTCACCCGCATCGGCGACGGTAACCCCGACTTCAACATCGGGTTCTCGAACACGGTCAACTTTCGTGGCCTGAGCGTGTTCATGCTGTGGGACGCGCAGGTGGGTGGCAACGCCTACAATCAGACCAACCAGCGCATGTACCAGTACGGCCGCAGCAGCGATGTCGATCAGAACGGCAAGCCGCAGGAGCTGAAGAAGACCACGGACTATTACGCGCAGCTCTACGCCGCCAACAGTCCGACGGACTTTTTCGTGGAGGACGCCGGATTCCTCAAGCTGCGCGAGATGTCGGTGCGCTATCAGTTGCCGTCGAGCTTCAACTCGGCGCTCAATCGCCTGGGCGCGAGCGGCATGTCAGTGTCGCTGATCGGCCGCAACCTGCTCACGTTCACCGACTACAAGGGCTATGACCCCGAAGTCGGCAGCGTCATCAACCGACTCGACAGCTTCGACTATCCGCGCTACCGCACGATCACGGGCAGCATCGAGATCGTATTCTGATGATCAACGCTGCCTCACGGAGACCAACAATGCGCAACATCATGGTGACCGGGTGCGTCGGAGCAGCGGTACTGCTCGGCGGGTGCCAGGACCTCACGGTCGAGAATCCCAATCTGCCTGATCGCGATCGCGCCACTCGACAGCCGATCTCTACGGAATCCTTCGTCGCGTCGTCGTTCCGCACGTTCTGGCGGTACGCCGGTCACGACGACTATCCATCCTGGGCCTTCTCCACGATCGCCCAGGAGATCACGTCAGGTTTCGCCGACTTCGGTCAGCTCGAGTTGTCGGCGCTGCCGCGCTCCGCGTGGAACAACAGCCCGGTGAACAACCGAAGCGACGTGAATGAAGACCCGTGGTATGCGCTCTATGGCACCATTTCGGCTGTCAACGATGCGATTATCGCTGTCGATGACGGCCTGGTGATCGGCGACGCCACCCGCACCGCGCGCACGAAAGCGGTGGGCAAGTTCATGCAGGGAGTATCGCACGGATATCTCGGACTGTACTTCGACAAGGCCATCATCGTTGACGAAACTACAGATCTGGCGTCCCTGGCGAATGCGCCGTTCAACCCGTATCCCGAAATGATCGACGCGGCTGTCGACCAGATCGACGAGGCGATCACCGTCGCCGGAACGGCAGACTTCACGCTACCCGCCGAGTCGTTTCTGTACACGTTGATGACCCGCGACGAGTTCGTGCGACTGGCCAACTCTCAGGTCGCTCGATTGCTCGCGTATTCGCCACGCACGCGTGCCGAACGCACGGCCGTTGACTGGAATGAGGTGATTCGCCGCATCGATGCAGGGATCCGGTCAGACTTCGCGCCGGTTGCGCAGCCCGAGATCCTGTGGGACGACTGGAAGCGGCTCATCGCACGTGTGCGCAACACCGCTCGTCCAAGCGACTTCGGCCGGCCGAGCTATTGGCTGCTCGGTCCCGCAGACTCGTCCGGTGGCTTCCAGAACTGGATCAACACACCGGTGGATAATCGCCGCGCATTCCAGATGCGCACCAAAGATCGACGCATCCAGGGTGCCGGCGGACCGGCCACCCCCGGCAAGTATGTCGGATTCAACCAGAACGACATCTTCCGTTCGGATCGCGGCACGTGGCGGTTCTCGTGGTATTTCTATCGCCGCTTCGGCACAGACATCACGTGGCAGACGGGCCCGCAGCCGGCGGTCACCACCACCGAAATGGACCTGCTCAAGGCCGAGGCGCTTATCCGCCTGAATCGCGCCGCGGAGGCCGTGCCGTTGATCAACCGCTCGCGCGTTGCGAACGGTGAGCTGCCGCCCGTGACGATCGATGGACCGCCGAATGAGCCAGGCTGTGTGCCGCGCAAGCTGAACGGTTCATGCGGAAGCCTGTGGGACGCGCTGCGCTATGAGAAGGGCATCGAGATGGTGGGCGTCAATGGTGTGACCGCCTTCTTCGATGCGCGTGGCTGGCAGACGTTGCCGGAGAACAGCATCGTGCAGTTGCCGATTCCCGGCCGCGAGCTGGCCACGTTGCAGCTGCCGAACTACACGTTCGGCGGACCTGGCGGCGGGAGCAGCGCGCCGGCGCCGGATCCGGAGAGGTGTCCGGTGACGTTGCCGCGCTGTGGCTAAGGCCTAGCTCGATCGTGTCGGAGAGAACGGGCCTCGGCGAATGCCGGGGTCCGTTTTCGTATTCCCCACGTGAAGAGTGGCCGGCTCGCCCGTACGCAGGGCGACATATGCTGAAATGCGCCCTGCGATCAATTGTGAGGCGGTGCGCTGCGCGGCAGCTATCAAGAGGCACAGTTGCGTGCCCAATGCCGCCTCGTTCGGGGCCTCACTTCAGTTGGAGTTGTCAGATGCAGAATCACACGGAGGACCGGTCGACGGCCGGCCACATTGACGGTGGAAATACGGCCGGCGTGATGGCCGCGACGGCCGACGCACTCGAAGACGCGGCATCGGGCATTGAGCGGGCCGGCCACGGTATGGGTGATCGCGTATCCGATGCCGCCGATCGTACGGCACTCGCGCTCTTGTCGGGCGCTGATCGCGTGCGTGACATGAACCCGCGGGCTCTGGGTGCGGACCTGGTGCATGTTGCAAAGCGTCATCCCATGAAAGCCATCGCGGCTGTCGCAGCCGTCGCGTTTCTGGCGACGCGACTTGTGTCGCGGCGCTGAGACGCTCGAACGGTTGGTCACCACAAAGCCCGCCAGCGACGCAAGTCGTTGACGGGATTTTGCGTGTGGGGGAGTGCGTGCCACGTGGGCTGATGTGCTGTACATTCACCAGCCAACGTCCACGACTTCACGGAACTCCGCTATGCCTCACCGCCGCGCATTTCTCGCCTCAACCGCAGGTGCCGTCGGCGCGCTGTCCGTAGGAGTGCTGGGACTCGGCGCCTGCACGACAAAGGAGACGCTGCCCGGTGGCGGCGCGATGTCGACCGATGGGGAATCGTTGCCCCCCGAATCCCTCGCGGCCGTGCAGGCCGCCCTTGCAAGTCGCAGCAATCTCTCCCCCGATGCGCTCGCTCGAGATGAGGAGTTCTGGGCCGAGGTTCGGCGCGCCTACGCGTACGATCCTGAGGTGCTCAACCTCGATCACGGCTGGACCAATCCGATCATGCACGCGGCGCTGGATAAACTCGTACATGATGCGCGATGGCTGCATGCCCTGCCGGCCGAGCGTCTGCCAGGTCTTTGGGAATCAGTCACCACCACGACTGTTCGCGCCGCGCTCGCTGGCACGCTGGGCGTGCCGCCGTCCGAGATCGCTTTGGTACGCAATGCGACGGAAGCGCTGAACACCGTCTTGCTGGGCTTCCCGATGCAAGCCGGTGACGAGGTGGTCTGCTCCGCACACGACTACTACGCGACGCTTGACGCACTCGAGCAGCGCCGAGATCGCGACGGGATCGTGTTGCGCATGGTGCGGCCGCCACTACCGGCCGCCAACGGCGACGACATCGCACGCCTGTACGAGCAGGCGATCGGTGAGCGCACCAGGCTCGTGCTCGTGACGAACCCAAGCAATCTCACGGGCCAGTTGCTGCCGGTAGCGCGCATTGCCGCCGCCGCTCGCCGCGCAGGGGCTCGAGTCGTCGTGGACGGCGCACAGTCGCTTGGACTTCTGGAGGGCTCAGTGCGCGATCTCGACGCCGACTTCTACGGCGCCAGCGCTCACAAATGGCTCGGCACGCCTGTGGGGCTTGGCGTGCTGTGGATGCGGCCGGAACATGTGTCGACTGTCTGGCCGCTCGTGCCACCCGCCCCAGGCACCACCGGAATGGAGCGATTCGAATGGATCGGCACCGCGCCGGAGTATGTGAACCCAGCAGCACTGCCCGCGCTGTCGATGCAGGAGGCGCTCACGGCGAGTCGCAAGTCGCGACGGTTGCGCTTCCTCTGGCATCACTGGCGCGACGGCGTGGCCTCGGCGCTTCCGTTGGCCCGCTTCTCAGTAACCGATGAGGCCGGATTCCTCTCGTTGTGCACGGTGACCGTACCCGGGCTTGACCACGCCGTCGCAGCGCGCCGTCTGCGCGAAGAGCATCGCATTCTGGTACAGCACATGACGCCGACCATGCGCGCGCCCGAAGTTGATGCAATTCGTGTCACGCCGAACGTGTTCACCACGCCCGCGGAACTGGATCGGTTTGTGGAGGCGCTCATTGGCATTGCTGGAACACCTGCCTGAGCGCGCGCCCTCCACCCGTACTGCCTGATTTCTGCGGCACAACTTGGGGCTCCTTGACCGTGCCCCCCCCCGGGGCACACCTTCTGCTGCCCGCCATCCATTCTGCGACCGTCGGCCCTTTGTATGAGCAGCGTACTGCCGTCGGCTATGGATTGCAGTTCAGCAATCCGGTGTTTGTCGAGGCGGAGCGAGTGCGCATGTCCGCAACGCCGAGCCTCGTGCAGATCAATTCGGCGCTGACCGGCCGGCACTCGCTGCTGCTCTCGAACAATGCGAACACCGGTGGGACATGTTTCGGTGACTCTGGTGGTCCCAACTTCATCGGATCGACCATGGTCGTGGCTGGCGTCACCTCATACGGCTTGAACGGCAACTGCACCGGCACAGGCGGCGTTTTCCGAATGGACCGGACGGCCGCGCGCAACTGGGTGATGCAGTTTCTCGACTGACAACTTGACAGATGGTGCCGTCGGTCACACCGTCTATCATTCACTTAAGATGTGTTCCTCAGCTTCGGGCGTGCCGGTGCGACTGAGTCTCTTCACGTGCTTCCTGTTCGGCAGCGTGTTTGGCGTTGTCATCGCGCCAGCGCAGCTGGATGCGCAGTCAGGCTACGATGCTCAGTCGTACTACAGTGAAAGCGAGTGCAAGACTCTTGCTCCGTTTAGCGGGAGTTTGACTGATCCATTTACCCTGTGCGCTCGCGTCCATGTCCAGACCACACCCGTTGGCATCGATCGCACTCTGGTGACCGTTCACTCCAAGTGGAACGCGTCATCCGATGCGTTCTGGGGATTCGGCGGCATTCTCTGGCTAAGTAGCAGCGCTTCCCTTGGCTGCCCAGTCTTCCCATGGTGTCTCCCGCAGGGTCCTTCGTGGGGTCCTTGGTGGGGTGGTGAGGGGGTGTGGAGTTCCCGGACGTACGAGGCCGCTGCAGCAGTTACAGCGGCAGACATCACGGGCTACTACGCCGAGCTTTACATAAATGCTCTCTATCCGACTGGGTATATCGATGTGCAACAACGGGATATCGTCGGCAGGGTGACGCCGTTGCCTGAGTTCTTCATTGTCCCGGAGCCCTCCTCGGGATTGCTGGCAATCGCCGCCGCTGTTGTCCTGGCGATCGCAAAGCGCGTACGCACAAGATCGCTTCGCTCCCGGAGTGTGCGCGCAATCGCGTAGTGGTGCGTGCGGACCGGTGACTCGTAACCGGTAAGGGACAGCGGTCCTGTCCGGATCTCGCAGTACAACGGACGCCGCCGGCACTTCTGGAGGCATTGCGGGCGACCACAGCAGTCCAGGTAGCCCGATGTGCGATCGTTTGTTTGTGGCGAGATCACACTTGCGGCTGCCGCGGCGACTTCTTGGCCGGATGCGCACTGCCGTTGCTGCAGAGCCGGCCCCAGTTGCCGGCGACCGGATGACAGTGGAAGTGTCTACAGACTTCGGCGGCAAATGTGTGTGTGTCGGCCGGAGCCTGAAATGTCTCCGGCCGACTTGTCGCACTTACTACTGCAACTGGCCCCGCACCGCACCAGGGAGAAACTCGGCGTTGTGCACATTGACGTAGTAATCAGCTGGATTCTTCGCGATTTCCTTTGCCAATTCCCGGTCGATGACCAGACATGCGCTCGAGGATCCCGACGTGGGTGCCGTCAACCCGATAACCACGGGGCCAGCGCTGCCAGCCGGCGCTTCGTGGATGTGCGCGGCCGTTGCCGGAGCGATGTTAGAAACGGCGAGTTCGTAGCAGAGCGTCGACTGGCCGAGGTTGATCGTGATTCGAGCGGTGCCTCTACCATCCGGATCGCCCGGGCCCGGCACTTCGGCGGCACCAGTGAGCTGAGCAGTGAAAAGCCTGCCGCCCTGTTCGGCTACGGGTAGCCGACTGAACAATACATCATCGGATGTGACAGCGGTGGATCGCTCGGGTGCGCAAGCGAGCGTGAACAAGGGAACGAGACAGAAGGCAGCGATACGACGTGTCATGACGGGTCTCCACGAGCGGGGAAAGGATGCGTGCATACGAACAGTCGGTGTCGGGTCATAAGCGACTCAGTCTTATATGCAGTCAATGTTCGTGACGTTCCAACGATCTGCGAGACGCCGTGTGAAAGATTGCGAGAAGCCATGGTGGCTGGACGGTATGCTGGTTCTGGTTACGCACGTGACTTTTTTCCGCCATGCGCGACTTTGCATTCTGATAATGATGACGGGTCTGCTCTCGCTTCACGCGCTGCTGATGATGCGCGTCGAGCGTCGCAGGTAGCCTTGCCAGCGAACACGAAGCCGGAGTAAAAGTACGACGCTCGGTGCGTACCGCGGCACTCGGCGACCTCTGCCGACAGTTGGCAATTGTTGCTGAACGGCGTTGCGTCCAGACGATTTACACATCGTCCACCGCAACGCCGTCCGCTGTTCCGGTGTGTCCTCGCTGCAAAGCATTTGTCCTTGTATCCGCAGCACACGACGCCCGCCCCTTCAGAGACTGGCCGTCGTATATGCGCTGCTGTCGTCGGAGGAGTGTTCGGCGAACCGTCACTCAGCCGCAGCCGCGCAGTTGAATGAGCCGAGCATCAGCCACTCACATATCACCACTTACCACGCCGGACTGAACGGCACGCGCGAAACTTCGCAATGGTTCAGTGACAGAGTGGCAAGTGTTCGTGGAGTCAGCGGACATGTCGACATTCCCGGCGAGCAGCTGATCGGTCTCACGTCCAACAACGAGCTTGTCACGTTCGCAGCCACGATGCCGATCATGCTCTCCGTTGCATTAGATCGCACTGCCTTTGGTGTCGGCTTCAACCCTGTGGCTGATCGACTGCGCATTCATAGCAATACCAATCAGAATCTCCGCACCAACGTCGAAACGGGCCTCACCATCTTAGATGGCGCGCTCGCTTACACCGCGGGTGATGTGAACGCGGGCGCCGATCCCGACTTGACGGCCACTGGTTACACGAACAACGACGCCGACCCTGCGACCGGCACGGAGTTATACGCCATCGATGTCGCGCAGGATGTGCTCGTCGAGTTCGGTCCGGCTGTGGGCACGACATCAGGCCCGAACTCCGGCAAGCTCGTGACGGTCGGTGCGCCCGGCGTGGATGCCGGCTTGCTGTCCGGATTCGATATCAGCAACACGACGGGAATTGCCTACGCGGTACTGAGCACGTCGGCATCTGGTAAGTCAGTGCTTTACACCATCAATCTCGACACTGGTACTGCCACCAAGGTCGGCCTGCTCGCGCAGTCGAAGGGTCCACTGCTGAGCGTTGTGGTGAAGCCGTAGTCCGAGTGCGTTTTGACGCGAGTGCGCCGCTGGCACATGGCGGCAGCACTTGGCGTGTCCATCCGACAAAGCCGC
>JBGTFN010000264.1:0-7764 GCA_041747275.1 Gemmatimonadaceae bacterium
ACTCCGCCTGTGCCAGATGCGCCACTGCCGAACGCCACGGCTGGCGCGCCGCGACATCGCCACCCGGCAGAGCAACGTACGCCAGATGCCCCAGTCGCGAAAACCGTGCGCCAGATACCAGCATGAACTCCCCGCCCCAAATCGCACCGTCCGAGCCGAGCCCGGCGCCGTCGAACACGACGCCCAGCACAGGTTCGCTCACACCATGCTCCGCTGTGCACGCAGCAACATGTGCATGATGGTGCTGAACAGCGATGCGTCGCGCGATCTTGTGTTCGTCGGCGTACTGCTCCGCCAGTATCGATGAGGCGTAGGCGGGATGCAGGTCATGCGCGACCACCGTCGGCGTCGCGCCGAGGAGACCGATGATACGATCCAGCGCTGTTCTCAGCGCGCACCGTGCGGAATGACTCTCCAGGTCGCCCACGTGCGCGGAGAGACACGCGTACGTTCCGCGGGAGATGCCCACAGCGTTCTTGGCGTGCGCGCCGAATGCAACGATCGAGCGTTGTGGTGCAACAGGCAAGGTGGTCGACTGCGGCACAGCGCCACGCGCGCGACGCATCGCGCGAACGTCACCGGCCAGTATGCGGACGACGCTGTCGTCGCAGCGTGAGGCGATCGCACGATCATGTGTGAGAATCAGGTCGGTGATTCCGCTCAACGCTTCGCGCGCGCCTGCATCGTCGATTACTACGGGCTCAGCACTGCGGTTGCCGCTCGTCATGATCAGCGGTCCGGCAAACTCATCCAGCAGGAGCTGGTGCAGCGGCGTTGCCGGCAGCATGATCCCCACGCAGGAATTGCCTGGAGCGACATTCGACGCAAGAAACGCTGACGGCCGCGTCTCCAGCAGCACGACCGGTCTGTATGACGACGTCAGCGCCTGCATCTCCGCGGCGGATACGTCGCACAACAAGGCTGTATCGCTCGCGTCGCACAACATGACCGCCAACGGCTTTCCCGGTCGATTCTTGCGGAGTCGCAAGCGAGCCACCGCACGTTCGCTGGCTGCATCGCACGCGAGGTGAAATCCGCCGAGCGCCTTGATCGCGACTATGCCACCGTCGCGCAGCACCGACACGGCGAGCGCGAGTGCCTCAAAGTCGGTGGCGTGACTTCTACCCGTGTCCAGCGCCTCGGACGCTAAAAGCGTTGGACCACACTGCGGACAACAAATCGTTTCCGCGTGATAGCGTCGATCACCGACATCGTGATACTCGCGTTCGCACCACGAGCACATCGCAAACTCGGCCATGGTCGTACGCTCACGGTCGTACGGGGCACAATGCACAATGCTGAAGCGCGGTCCACAGTCGGTACACGAAATGAACGGGTGACGGTATCGGCGGTTGAGCGGGTTGCGCAGTTCGGCCAGACATGTACCGCATGTCGCCACGTCGGGCGGGATGGCAGACCCCGGACGGAGGCCCGAAGTCGGACGCCGACTGGGCGCAATGCGGAAGTTCTTCTGGTTCCGTGGCAAAGCCGATGCCGTGCGAACGGCCAGGATGCGGGCGAGCGGGGGCGGCGCGCCAGTGAGCGCAGAGCAAAAGGAACGCAGCTTGCCTGCATCGCCTTCGACGTCAATCAGCACCCCGCATTCTTCATTGCGCACAAAGCCGCGCAATCCATTGGCTGCGGCGAGCCGGTGCACGAACGGTCGGAATCCGACGCCCTGTACGGTGCCCTCGACTTCTATCAGCCGACGCTCAAGCATTCGTACGGACTCCGTGGATGCCCAGTGCACGCGCATTGCCCAATCCTGCGTCCGTTCCCGCTATTCGCACACTACCCTGCGCCCAATCGAACGGCAAACTCACTTCGATTTGCCGAAGTGCGAGGCCGCTGCTCAGTCGAGGTCGTTCAGCAGTTCGCGAAGCCGGAGCAGCAGCTTCACGCCGGAAAGAGACAGTTCATACATCATATGCGGCCGTTCTTCCGCCTCCGGTTTTCGCGCCAGCAGGTGCACGGCCTCAAGCGCGCGCAGCGTTTCCGACAGGGTCGAACTGCTGATCGACGGAAGATCGGCGGCAATGTCGTGGTAGCGAGCTCGTCCGCGCCCGTGAACCGCCTTCATCACGTTCAGCGAGTATCGACGACGAATGATTCGCAGCAGGTCGTCGACGCCACAGTAGCACGTGGCGGCGTCTGCGTACCCTGGTTCTGCGCACCCACAGGATGGAACTTCACCCTCATTTGTGCTTGATCGGTCCTCCCCCACCACGAGCTCCGTCGAGAACGAGTTTGACCTCGAGGATGCGGACGGGTCGCCCGCATCGGCAGCTTGCTGGCAGCCTCGAACCGCCAACGTCACGCCGATCGCTGATCAACGCAAGCCAGGGATGTGGCCACAAACAGAGTGCCGTGAGCGATCTCCGCAGCCGAAGGGGGCGCCACCCGGCGGCCCGGCGCGTAGCTTCGGGAGTTGTCGAGACCGGGGGGAAGAGATGGGCGCATGCGCCCCTTCTCCCTCGCCTGGAATTCATGGGTGAATCGGGAGAAGCAAATGGCGGGAGATCCGTTGCCCTTTCGCGGCCGCCGCATGGCTCAGCTCGCCGTGTCGCTTGCGTTCGCAGTCGTACTCGCTGGTGCGTGTCGCGACGAGGGATCAGAGCGTTCGGCTGATTCGCTCGTGGCGGCACTCGAAAGTGATCCTGGCCACCTGAATCCGTCGATCACGACGAATGGCGGTATTCACACCGCAGCGGGGCTGCTGTACGACGGGCTGGTGGCACTCGACAGTACACTTTCGCCCGTTCCGTCGCTCGCCGAACGATGGGAGATACTTGAGGATGGCGCTCGGTATCGGTTTCATCTGCGGGCGGGCGTGCGTTGGCACGACGGGAGTCCATTTACCGCTGCTGATGTCAAGTTCACGTTCGACAGCCTGTTGCTTCGGTTTCACGCACGAACGCGTGCGTCCATGTCACAAGCACTTCTGCGAATCGACGCGCTCAATGACTCCACGATCGAGTTTGTGTTTCGTCGTCCCTACGCACCGCTTCTGCAGCAACTGGATGTTGTCGAGGCACCGATCATGCCGCGCCATCTCTATCGCGGCAGCGATCCCCTACGCAACCCGGCGAATCTCTCGCCCGTTGGCACCGGCCCGTATCGATTTGTCAGCTACAGCGCCAACAGCGAGATTCGCTACACCCGCAACAACGCATACTTCGGCGCGCTGCCTTCCCTTCGGCATGTCACACTTCGCGTTGTTCCCGACGCCGCCACGCGCGTCATCGCGCTTGAAGCGCGCGAGATCGACTGGCTCTTTTCGGTGCCGGGGCCAGATCGAGCTCGATTGCGCGCCGATCCCGGTGTGCGCCTGTTGCAGGCGTCCGAGAGTCCGGGTGGAAGCAATTGCATCACCACCGTGGGCTTCAATCTCGATCGACCGTGGTTTCGCGACGTGCGCGTGCGACGCGCCTTCGCGCACGCCGTGAACCGGGAGCAGTTTGTGGAGCGCGTGCTCTTCGGTGATGGACGTGCAGCCGACGCGCCGATTTCGTCGCATATTCGATTCGCGTATCGAACGGGGCTGCCGGTGCCTGGGTTTGATACGGTGCGTGCGGCCGAGTTGCTCGAAGAGGCCGGCTGGAAACGCCGTGGCAGTGCTGTGCGTGTCGCGCAGCGCGTGCCCGGCCTACCGGACGGCACGCCGTTGTCCGTCGGCTTTACCGTGATGGGAACCCAGTCCACGTATGGCGAATTGCTGCGCGCGCAACTACGCGTGGTAGGCATCGATCTGCGCGTCATTGCGCTCGAGACCGTGGTCTTTGCGCAGACCGTGTTCACCGAGCGGGATTTCGACACCGCGATCGCTGCCTACTGCAACGGAACGGATCCCGAAATCGGTGTGCGCCGCCAATACGTCTCATCGAGTATCGCTCCCGTGCCGTTCTCGAACATGGCCGGCTATCGGAATCCGGTGATGGACAGCTTGTTCGACGCGGCCAGCCGGGCGCGGGATCGGACGGAGCGCCGACGACTCTACGGCGAGATCCAGGCGCTGGCCGTGCGTGATCTGCCGTATGTATGGCTGGTCGAGACGCTCGGCACGCGCGCCCACGTCGCGCGATGTCGCGGATTCGGGCGAAGCTCGCACTTCGCGGCAACGGCACGCTGCGATCCATGAGCGCGCATGTGCTGTGGCGACGTATCCTCATGATCGTTCCCACCGTGCTGGGCGTGCTGTTGGTGGGATTCCTGCTGATTCGTCTCGCGCCGGGCGATCCGGTGCTCGCGTTGGCTGGCGAACACGGCGATGCGGCGTATTACACCTTCATGCGCGCGCGGTTTGGCCTCGACGAACCGATGGCGACGCAGTTCGTCACGTGGGTGCGGCGCATCGCGGTTGGAGATCTGGGCACGTCGTACGTTCATGGTCGTAGTGCGACAGCGGTAATTCTCGAACGCGTGCCAGCAACACTGCTGCTCACCGGAACCGCGTTGTGCATTGCGATTGTGTGCGCGATTCCCATTGGCGCGTTCGCTTCGCAGCGACCATACGCGGCGCGGGACCTGGCGGTGAGCGGTGCATCACTCGTGCTGTATTCGGCGCCGGTGTTCTGGATTGGGCAGATCGCGATCCTTCTGTTCGCACTCAGGCTTGGTTGGCTGCCTGTACAAGGTATGACCGACGCGGGATCCACCACCTACGGCTGGCCGCGAGCGCTGGACACCGCCCGGCACCTCCTGCTGCCCGCAGTGGTGCTCGCGACGCACGAGATCGCCGTGCTGGTGCGAGTCACGCGAGCAGGCGTTGTGGAAGCGATGGCGCGCGAGCATGTGCGCACGGCGCGCGCGAAAGGGGTCAGCGAACGCGCTGTGCTTTTGCGTCACGCCCTGCCAGCTGCGCTCCTGCCAGTGATCACTGTGGTTGGCGCACGCGCGGGTCACCTGCTCTCCGGCGCCGTGCTCGTGGAGGTAGTGTTTGGCTGGCCCGGCATGGGCCGACTGTTGCTGGCAGCGCTGCAGGCGCGAGATCTACCCATCATCATGGCGGTCTTCCTGCTGACCTCGTGCGCCGTGGTTGTCGTCAACCTGCTCACCGATCTCGCTTACGTACTTCGTGATCCTCGAATCAGACTTCGCTGAACGGGAGTTGGCAGCTGCTGCGAAGCGTGGGGCACGGCAAGGTGCCCCCGTCGAGCGTGGTTGGCGAGCCATGCGCCTGGAAGGGAAACTTGGCGCCGCGCTTTGCTTCGTCGTGCTGTTCGCTGCGCTGTTCGCGCCCGTGCTGACGTCGTTCGATCCGTTTGCGCTGGTCGGCGGTTCGCTTGAAGTGCCGTCCTCCACGCACTGGCTCGGCACAGACGCGCTCGGCCGTGATGTTTTCAGCGGCGTGCTCTTTGGTGCGCGGACGTCCCTCTTCGTTGCTGGCGCAGTGAGTCTGCTGACGCTGCTTTGCGGACTGTCGATTGGTGTGCTCGGCGCATACTACGGAGGTTGGATCGACGAAGGTCTGCTGCGCCTGACCGAGTTGCTGCAAGTTCTGCCGCGCTTCTTTCTGGTCATTGTTGTGGTGGCTTTGCTGGGACCCGGAGTCCATCTCCTGATCCTGACGCTTGGCTTGACATCGTGGCCTGTGCTCGCGCGCGTCGTGCGCGGTGACGTGCTCGCGCTGTATCATGCGGAGTTTGTCGAAGCGGCCGAAGCCAGCGGCGCCAGCCCTGTCCGCATTCTCGTTCGCACCATCGTGCCAAACGTGCTGCCGAACGCCCTCGTGATTGTTGGCCTGCTCTTCGGACAGGTGCTGCTCATCGACGCGAGCCTTGGCTTTCTCGGCCTGGCCGACCCCAACGCCATGACCTGGGGCCTCCTGGTGGGTCAGGCGCAGCCACTGCTACGGGTCGCGTGGTGGATGGCGCTTTTCCCCGGGCTGGCCATTACGATGGCGGTGCTCGGTGTCAATCTGTTCGCGGAGTCTATGTCACGTCGGACTGCCTGAAGAATCATGCCTGAGGCAGCGACGTTTGTGTCGCCTATCTTCTGCAGTATTGGAAGTCGATCGCCGCCTATGATCGCGCGCGGCGAACGCTTCGGATATACGCCGAGCGCGACGACGAGCCGGTACTCTATCGGATGCAACTTGGGCGCTGAGCGCGGGGCGACGCGCGGTGAACAATCCGACGTCATCCGCGCGAAGCTACTCGCCCGATAAAACTCTCCGCATTCTGATGCGGCATGCCGAACGTATCCGCCACCGCGTTCTACGTGGCCACACCCGCCGTCATCGGCACCGGATGCGGACTTGAGGAAGCGCTGTGCTCTGCATGGGGTTGCCCGACGAGATTCTCCTTATCGACTGGAGCAGGCGAGGCGTAATGTTCTCACCGAAACGGCGATCGTTGGCGTGGTTAATCCCGGTCCGCGCGAGTTTACCGACGCTTTAGCCTTCACCACATCTACACCGTGCGCAAGGATGACGACGACCTCGAGTTCCTTCGTCGTCACCCCCGAGCCATGCTGCTTCAGCCGATGAAGTTTTCCGCGTCCTGATACGGCATGCCGAACGAATCCGCCACTGCCTTGTACGTGGCAACACCGGCAGTCATGTTGAGCCCCTTTCGCAGCGACGCATTCTCACGCATCGCCTCCTTCCAGCCCTTGTTCGCCAACAATACCGCGTACGGCATCGTCGCATTCGTGAGCGCCAGAGTGGACGTGCGCGGCACGGCACCCGGCATATTCGCCACGCCGTAGTGAATCACGCGGTCCACAACGTACGTGGGATCTTCGTGCGTCGTGGGACGGATTGTCTCAACGCAGCCTCCCTGATCCACCGCCACATCGACAATCACGGAACCGCTGCGCATGCGCGCAAGATCCTCGCGGCGAATGAGTCGCGGCGCGCGCGCACCGGCGATGAGCACGCCCCCGATCACGAGGTCGGCGGTGCTGATCTGCTCGAGGATGTTGTGACGGTTGCTATGAATGAGCTGCACATTGGCCGGCATCACATCACTGAGGTAGCGCAGGCGCTCCAGTGACAAATCGAGAATTACCGTCTTGGCACCAAGACCCGCCGCCATCTTCGCCGCGTTCGTACCAACCACGCCGCCGCCGAGAATCACGACCTTGGCCGGCGCCACACCCGGCACGCCGCCGAGCAGTACACCGCGTCCGCCAAAGAGCTTCTCCAGATACTTTGCGCCCTGCTGCACGGCCATGCGTCCAGCCACTTCAGACATCGGCGTGAGCAGCGGGAGTTCGCGCGACGGCAACTCAACGGTTTCGTACGCGATGCACGTGGTGCCACTTTCGAGATGCGCACGCGTGAGCGCTTCATCGGCCGCGAAGTGCAGGTACGTGAACAGCGTGAGATCCTTGCGCAGATACTGCCACTCGGCTGCGATCGGCTCCTTCACCTTGAGCAGCAGCTCGGCGTTGCCCCACGCCGTGGCTGCGTCAGGCACGATCGTCGCGCCCACGGCTTCGTAATCCGAGTTCTCGAATCCGGAGCCGATGCCTGCGCCATCCTGAATGAATACTTCGTGGCCCGCCGTCACCAACGCTTCTGCTCCGGCCGGCACAAGGGCAACACGATTCTCGTTGGTCTTGATCTCGCTGGGTACGCCGATACGCATGGCAGTAAAGTTCAGAATGGGGGAGTGTTGGTCAGCGCACCGGCTTGGGGCCGTGGCTGACGAGTGTCATGCGCGACAGATCGAAGTACTCGCGAGCCACCTCGGCGACCGATTCCACATCGATTGCGTCGACCCGCGCCAGCATCTCGTCTACCGTGCGCACCGGTTCATG
>JBGTFN010000265.1:0-1710 GCA_041747275.1 Gemmatimonadaceae bacterium
GACCACACGCACATTGATCGCGACGACCGGCCTGCTATTTTCGATCACCGAGCTGTCCGCGCAGGCGAAGCGACACACGCATGGTGAGGCTACGCTGGATATCGCCATTGAAGGACGCAGCGGCACACTCGAGTTCCGCGCACCAGCGGAGGATCTGTACGGTTTTGAACGCGAGCCACGCAACGCCGCAGAACGCGCTCGGCGCGACTCCGCGTTTGTCGCACTCAGAACGCGTGCACTGACGATGGTGCAGTTCGACGCATCACTCGGTTGCAGTCTCACCGCGTCATCCGTTGGCGCGGTCGAGGACAAAGGCGGCCACGGGGACGTGCTGGCACGGTACTCGCTCGCCTGCCGTGTTGCGCCCGCCGGCAAACCGATCGCCTTCGGCTTCTCGAAGGCGTTTCCGGGTGTGCGGTCGGTGAAGGTTCAGCTGCTCTCAGATACGAAGCAGGTCGGCTTGACAGTGGTAAATGACAAGGGCAACGAGACGCCATGATGACGCGCGATACCGCTACCGACACGCGACTGCCCGTGACCGTACTCTCCGGTTTTCTGGGGGCCGGCAAGACAACACTGCTCAATCATGTGCTCGGCAATCGCGCGGGACTGCGCGTTGCTGTGATCGTGAACGACATGAGCGAGGTGAATATCGATGCGCAGCTGGTGCGCGGGGGCACGGCGGCCCTCTCGCGCACCGACGAACGACTCGTCGAGCTCACAAATGGGTGCATCTGCTGCACGCTCCGAGAAGACTTGCTGATCGAAGTGGCAGCGCTCGCGCGTGAAGGACGCTTCGACTACCTGCTCATCGAATCCACCGGTATTGGCGAACCGCTTCCTGTGGCCGCCACCTTCACGTTCGAAACCGAGGAGGGCACGTCACTGGCACAGCTGGCGCGGCTGGACACCATGGTGACCGTTGTGGATGCGAGCCGCTTCCTTGCAGATCTGGGTTCGCTCGACGACCTGCGCGCACGGCAGCTCGCGCTGGGCGATGAGGACGAACGCACCATTGCTGATCTGTTGGTCGATCAGGTGGAGTTCGCCGACGTGATCGTGATCAACAAGACGGATCTGGTAACCGACGCACAGCTTGGTGAGCTGCACGCCATCCTCGCACACCTCAATCCGGATGCGGAACGCATCACGGCCACGCGCGGGACCGTCGATCCGTCGCGTCTGCTCGGCACGGGACGCTTTGATTTCCAGCAGGCCGAAGCAGCGCCGGGGTGGCAGAAAGAGCTGGCGGGCGTTCATGTGCCGGAGACCGAGGAGTACGGCATTTCGAGCTTCGTGTATCGCGCGAAGCGTCCGTTTCATCCGATGCGCCTCTGGGAGCTGGTGATGACGGGTCTGCCAGGCGTGTTGCGCGCGAAGGGGTACTTTTGGCTGGCCTCGCGTCCACGCTTCATGGCCTCATGGTCACAGGCGGGACAGATGCTCGAGGTGCTGCCGGCGGGTATCTGGTATGCCGCGGTCCCTCGCCAGGAGTGGGACGTGGATGAAGTGGAGCTCGCGGAGCTGCAGGACCGTTGGCATCCCGACCTGGGTGACCGTCGACATGAACTGGCGATCATCGGCCAGCGCGTGGATGCAGCAGCGTTGACAGCGCTGCTCGATGCCTGCTTGCTCACACCAGAAGAAATGCTCGACGGCATGTCATCATGGGAGCAGTACACCGATCCATTTCCGGCATGGGACATCGCG
>JBGTFN010000266.1:0-6309 GCA_041747275.1 Gemmatimonadaceae bacterium
CAGCCGGCGCCGACGCGCGCGGAGCGAGTGCGCGCCTCTGCCACCGTGATGCGAAGGTCGAGCGTACTGTCTTCGCGTTCCTCGGGCGGAGTGATGGTATCGATCAACACCAACCGGAACGCCTCCGTGCGGTAGAGTGCACGCTGCGCCGCCAGCAGATCGCTCTCGCGATAGCGCACTCCAGATTGCAATCGCGACAAGCGCACCACGTCCGCGGAATCCAGCCGGGCCTCACGTCGCGGGACCGGCGTAATGTCGACGATGATGTTGCCCGTGCGCATCGGCATGCCACTGTCGAACGTGAACGAGAGGTCCACGAGTGCCGCCGCGGAATCAATGACCACCTCGCTCCTGGGCTGACCGGTGCGAGCGTAGCCGGCATTGCGCAATCGCGCGACCACCCGATCGGTGACCGCTTGCACTTCAACGCGGTCGAACACCTGTCCTTCGAGCTCACGAAGCGACTCCTCCCACGGTCCGTTGCGTGACGGCTCGGACGGTAGGCCGCCCGCCGTTACTTCGCGAATCGTCGCCCGCCGACCCGGCGTGACGGCAAACAGGACATGCGATCCACGCGGCTCGCGGCGCACGGATGGCGTGACCATTGCCTGAAACCAGCCACGCTGCCGGTGCAGTACCGCGATGCGCAGGGCATCGAGTTCAAGTTCCATCGAATCGACGCACGGCGCCGAGCCGATTCGAAAGACGCGCGTGAAGAAGGAAGGGCCCTGCGTGGCGAGCACGGTCGCGATGTCGTCGGTGTCGATCTCCGAGCCGGAGTAGCTGATGCTTCGCACGCGGTCGGGCTGCTCACATCGCGCTGTCACCTGGGCCGAGATGGCTCCAGCGGGGACGAGCAGCACAAGACTGAGCACCGAACGCACGCATGCGCCGACGACACGTCGACGCCCCTCGACGCCGCGTGGGCGCAGAGGGGCGCGAATGAACTCATGAAGGGCCCAGCGCATCAGTCGCACACCTGCAATCTCTCTCCCGGTCCGTCCCAACGCTACGCCGTCCCGCACGCCACGAGGGCCTCGCATCACTTCATGAACCTGCAAACCCTTTGAAGAATGCGATTGTCCCAACTCACGCTTCGACGAAGACGGCACTACACGCATCGCTTCGCCAGCCCGACCGCATCCTTCTCTGCCCAGCGCCTGCATCTTGCCCATGTCCGCTCATCAGCTCCCGCGCGATGCCGCGCCGCGACACCGGCACGTGCGCACATGCACCCGACACCTTGTTGCCTCGCTCGTACTCGGCGCGACACTTCCCGCGGCCCAGCTCTCCGCCCAGACATCCAGCGCATCGCAACTGGCGCAGCAACCGACCTCCGCCACCACAGGTAGCTCACGCGACGCCGGGTTGGGCAGCGCCCCGAGCCGCGAATCCACAGCAATGCGAACGGAGAGCGCAATCACGCTGGATGGCCGGCCGGACGAACGTGACTGGAGCCAAGCTCGCCGAATCGAGGACTATCGCGTCTTTCAGCCAACGGAGGACGGCGATCCGGCGTTCCGCACGGAAGCGCGCATCCTCTACGACGACAAACATGTGTACATCTTCGTCCGGGCTTTTGATCCCGCGCCCGACTCCATTGTCAGCCTGCTCAGCCGGCGCGATCTGCGAACCGCCTCGGACTATGTGGGCGTCATGATCGATTCGTACCATGACAAGCGCACCGCGTACTCGTTCATGGTCAATCCGGCGGGTGTGCAGCGCGACTGGTACATCTACAACGACGGTGTGGAGGATCTCACGTGGGATGCGGTGTGGGATGCTCGCACGTCTACCGATTCGCTGGGCTGGACCGCGGAGTTCCGTATTCCGCTCAATCAACTGCGATTCCCCGACCAGCCGGAGCATACGTTCGGCATCATGCTGTCGCGCGATGTGCAGCGCCGCGCCGAACGCTACTCGTGGCCGGTGCTGCGCCGCTCGCGCGTTGGCGTCGTCTCGCAATTCGGCGACGTGAGCGGCTTTGCGGGACTGCCGCTCGCCCGTCGCCTCGAGATCCGGCCGTACATCGTAGAGCGGAACGTGACGCGCCTGCGTCCCACCGACGGCCCGCGTGATGCGCGTCGCGTGCAGGAACATGCCGCAGGTCTCGACATCAAGTACGGGCTCGGCGCCAACTTCACGGTCGATGCCACGATCAATCCCGATTTTGGACAGGTCGAAGCTGATCCTGCCGTGCTCAACCTGTCTGCGTTCGAGCAGTTTTTTCAGGAGCGCAGACCGTTCTTCGTCGAAGGCGTTGGCATCTTCCGCTACGATATCGACTGCAACGACGGTGCGTGTACCGGCTTGTTCTATCCGCGCCGCATCGGTCGTGCGCCCCAACTCTCGGGTCTTTACGGCACGCAGGAGACGCCACAGTTCTCTCCGATCATAGGCGCGGCGAAGATGAGCGGACGTCTGCCGAGCGGCCTCTCGGTCGGCCTGCTCGACGCGGTCACCGGACGAACGCGCGGCTCCGAAGGACGCACGGTCGAGCCGCAAACGAACTACAGCGTGGCCCGCCTGTCGCAGGAGTTTCGCGGCGGCAACAGTGTGGTGGGACTGATGGCCACCGGCGTGCAACGGCAGCTCGACGAGTGGAGTACACCGTTCCTGCGCCGAGGTGCATGGACGGGCGGACTCGATGCACGGCATCGTTTCAGCGGCAATCGCTACGAGATCTCGGGATTCCTGGCCGGAAGTCGCGTGAGTGGCGATACCGCGGCGATCACGAGCACACAGCGCAGCCTTGTGCACGCGTTCACCCGACCGGACGGCTCACGACGAGTGGACGAAAGCCGCACCTCGCTTGCCGGAACGGCCGGCGAACTGTCGGTGCGCAAGGTGGGCGGCGGCAGCACTCGCTTCGGCGTGGGATACCAGCGAAAGAATCCAGGCTTCGAGATCAACGACATCGGCTTCCTCACGCGCAGTGATGTGCAGTCGCAGTACGGTTGGTTTGGCGTACAGGCGTTGCAGCCGGCAAAGTTCTACCGTCGTCTCAACCTCAATCTCAACCAGTGGGCCGGCTGGAACACGGACGGCCTGTCGCTCTACAACGGTGGCAACGTCAACATGTTCACGGAGCTCAAGACGTTCTGGAGCGTGTGGGGCGGGGTCGGCGCCGAGAACCTGATTGCGGCCTATGATGATCGCGCGTCGCGTGGTGGCCCTGCCGTGCGGCGAAACCCAGCCGCGTTCGGTTGGTTCGGTTTCGATACCGACATGCGCAAGAGCATCATTCCGGGCGGCAACATCAACTGGAACATTGGCGACCGCGGCGACTGCTGGAACTTCAACGCCGGTCCTCGCGTGCAGTTCCGAGGATCCAGCCGCATGCAGGGCAGCGTATCCGTGAGCAGCGGCCGACGACGCACGGACTGGCAGTGGGTGCGGAACTTCGGCGCACCCGGTGCCGATGGCACCGCGTACACGTTCGCTTCGCTCGACCAGCACACGCACAGCCTCACCGCGCGATTCGACGTCACCGCGTCACCGACGATTTCGCTGCAGGTCTACGCCCAGCCATTCATCACGACGGGCAAGTTCAGCAACTGGCGCGAGCTCGACGATCCGCGCGCAGCCAGCTACGAGTCGCGTTTTCGTCCGTACACGGGAGATCCGGGCGGCTTCAATGTCAAGCAGTTCCGTTCGAACGTGGTCGGGCGTTGGGAGTACCGACCCGGCAGCGTGCTCTTCTTCGTGTGGCAGCAGGGTCGAGAGCAGAACGGCATCGACAACGGGACATTCGATCTGTCGCGCGATGTGGGCAACCTGTTCCGCGAAGCCCCCGACAACACGTTCCTGCTGAAGGCGAGCTACTGGTTCGGGCGCTGAGCACGAGCGCAGCCTGTGCCATCACCACCCAGCAACACATCGGCGAAGACGTCACTGTCCACGTTGCCGCCGCAAAGCACGAAACCTACCTCGTCGCCAACGCTGCGTTCGTCGTCGGCGAGCAGCGCGGCCAATCCCGCCGCACCGGCGCCTTCGGCTGCGTTGTGGGTGGCGGCAAAGATGAGTCGCATCGCGTCGGCCACCTGCGCGTCGCTGACTTGCAGCAACCGCACGCCGGACGCCGCGATGATTTGCAATGCGGAAGGATCCGGCGTGCGACAAGCCATGCCGTCCGCCAGCTTCGTGGTCACGCTGTGCGAGATTGCGCGCCCCGCCTGCACCGAGAGCGCGTACGCCGGCGCACCACTCGAGACAACGCCCACGAGTTCGACCGGATGTTGCAGTGCGCGCTTCGCGGCGAGGGCGCCGCACAGGCCACTGCCTAGCCCCACCGGCACGTAGAGGCGCGTGAGCCCGGGCACCGCTTCCAGAAGTTCGAGCGCCCAGGTGCCGACACCGGCTACGAGGTCCAGGTGGAAGCTGGGAACGCGCAGCCAGTCTCGCTCCTGCGCCAGCGCAATGGCCGCCTCCACCGACGCCTGAAAATCATCTCCGATCTCGACGACCTCCGCGCCCAGCGCGCGCATGGCCGCATTCTTGTCGCGGCTGTTGCCGTGAGGCACCACGATGGTCACCGGCATTCGAGTGCGTGATGCGGCGAAGGCGAGCGACTGACCGTGGTTGCCGCGTGTTGCCGAGACCAAGCCTCGCACATCACCTGCAGCTTCCCGCAGTCGTTCGAGGTACACCAACCCGCCGCGCACCTTGAATGCACCCACCGGCGTATGATTCTCGTGCTTGACCCAACACGGTGCGCCGACGCGCTGCTCCAGCAGCGGCCATCGAAGCTGCGGGGTCGCGGCAAACTGTGAATGCACGATCTGCTGGGCGCGTCGAAGTGCCGACAGGTCCGGGAGTGATGCGAGAGGGTCGGTCATTTTGTGAGCGAAAGGGGTACAAGACAACCTACCGCGCTGCATCTTTCAGCGAATCGCTCATTGGCCGGATTGGTCCGGCAACTTTCCGATCGCTCGTCTCTGCCAGGTTCTGCACATGCCCCGTTCCTTCCCTGCTTTCCTTTCCCTATCTGTGCTCGCTGCCTGTGCAGTCGGCATCTCACCCACTGCACATCTATCCGCGCAGGCGGCTCGGGTGCCGGCGCAGCACAAAGCCGTGCAGAGCGCGATCACCATGCTGCAGAACGAGAATGCATGGACACTGGACCAACAGGTGACGCTGTGCGAAATCCCGGCGCCTCCGTTCAAGGAGCAGGCGCGCGGCGTGTATTTCCGCGATCAGCTCACTGCGCTCGGCCTGCAGCACGTGCGGGTGGACGGCGAAGGCAACGTGATCGGGGAACTGCGTGGCACCGGCGCCGGGCCAACCGTCGTGCTGAGCGGTCATCTCGATACCGTGTTTCCTGAGGGCACCGACGTCACGGTGACACGCGAAGGCACACGGCTGATCGGACCCGGCATCGGCGATGATTGCCGTGGACTTGCCGCAACGCTGGCCGTGACGCGCGCGCTCAAGACCTCTGCCGTGCCCATCAAAGGCCGTCTGCTGGTTGTGGGCACCGTGGGCGAGGAAGGCCCGGGGAACCTGCGCGGCGTGCGCGCCCTGTTCACCGGCCCGCTCAAGGATTCCATCGACTACTTCATCAGCGTGGACGGCACCGGCATCGCGATCACCAATGGCGCGGTTGGCAGTGCACGTTACCGCTTCACCGTGGTCGGCCCCGGTGGTCACAGCTACGGCGCCTTCGGACTGGTGAATCCGATCCATGCGGTGGGGCGCGCGATTGCCGCGATCGGTGACCTGCAGGTGCCCACCGAGCCGCGCACCACGTTCAACGTGGGCATCATCAACGGTGGCACGTCGGTGAACACGATTTCGGGCGAGGCGTCGTTCGACCTCGACATGCGCAGCGAATCAATGGAAACGCTCATGGAAGTGGACGCCAAGGTGCAGAAGCTCGTCGCGGACGCGGTAGCCGCTGAGCAGGCGCGCTGGCCAAACTCTCGCGGCAAGCTCGAACTGCGCGTTGATACCATTGGTATCCGTCCGGCGGGCACTACGCCTGACACGGCGCGCATCGTGCGCGTTGCGCAGGGTGCCGCGGACGCGCTCAAGCTGTATGCGCCGCTCAATCGTTCGAGCACCGATGCCAACTATCCGATCAGCATCGGCGTGCCTGCGATCACGGTGGACGGCGGCGGTGTGGGACGTTCCGCCCACGCGCTCGATGAATCCTACGACGATCGCACGGACGGCTACAAGGGTCCGCAGTGGATCCTGCTGCTCGTCAGTGGACTGCTCAACGTGCCGATGCGCTGAACAGCCGGGCCACATCACGCGCAGCAGTCGGCTCCGATGCTGCGCGTGCACCACCCCGAAACGCCGCCTCGC
>JBGTFN010000267.1:0-3462 GCA_041747275.1 Gemmatimonadaceae bacterium
CGCGCTCGCAGCAGGCGGCGAGCTGCCAGCCGCGTTACAGCTGCTTTCCGCATTCGAGTCACGCCTGCGCCGAGAACTTGATGTCGCACCGGAGCCTGAGGTGCTCGAGCTCGGGCAGCGGCTGCGTGCGGAGCGACAGCCCGCGGCCGCGGTATCGGTCCCCCGTACCCGCGTTGCCTCTCCGACGCCCATTGGTACCGTGCAGGAGGTTTTCAGCACGGCCGCTGCTCGCGCGGCCACGCACGCCCTGATCAACACCCCGCCGGCGCCGCCACCGATTGTCAGTTTCACGCCGTTCTCGGCACGGCGGTTCTGGTTGGCCATGATCCCGGTTGTCGCGGTCCTGGCGCTCGTAGGGTGGTGGACGGTGCGCCCAGCAGCCCCGGACGAGCTCGATCCACGACGTCTCGTGATCCCCTATTTCCACGACGGGAGCCCGCAAGGCGACCTTCGGTCGGTGGCGGACCTCATCACCGAGGCCGTAATCGAGCAGCTGGCGGGCTCACCTGCGTTCGAGGTCATTCCGGTAAGCGGCGTTCGCCGGCTGCGCGACGAACAGATAGGTGCAGACAGCATCGCCCGCCGATTCGGCGCTGGCACCGTCATTCGCGGCGCCGTGTACCGCCGCGGCGAGAACATTCTTGTGCGGGTGCAGTTGGTGGATGCGACAGATGGGTCAATCGTTGCCTCGAGTTCGCTTGAACGCGGTCTGCACGAGCTGTTTGCGCTCGAGCAGGACGTGGCGCGGGAGCTGGCAATCGGCATTCGCCAGCGTCTCGGGCAGGAAGTACGGATAGCAGAGCTCCAGCGCCAGTCGTCGAACGTGCGTGCGTCGCAGTTGGTGGCGCGAGGCAATCGCGAACGCGACGAGGCAACGGTGCTCTCGGGGCGCGGCGGCGTGGAAGAGTCTGCAGCGGCGCTGAATGCGTTGCGTCGGGCGGACTCGCTCTACCGGCAGGCGCAGATCGAGGACCCGGCGTGGGCGCGTCCGGCAGTCGAACAGGCCTGGACTGCACTCAGCGCGGCAGCGCTGGTGGACGGGACGGAACGACTGCGCATGCTCGACCGTGCGATCGCCCGTTTGGACTCTGCGCCCGCCCGTCAGCGAACCAGTCCGGCGGTGCTCGAAGTACGCAGCGCGCTGCGCTGGACGCGTCTCAAGATGCTGCCGCCGCCGCTCGATACTGCCGCCTTGGCGTCCATCATCTATGATCTCGAACGCGCGCTCGACGCGGATCCCGAGCGCGCGCGGGCATGGTCGACACTCAGCAACATCTACTGGTTCCGGAACGACACGGAGCGCGGCGAGATGTTCGGCCGGCGCGCGCTCGCCGCCGATGCCTATATCGAAGATGCGCCCGCGATCTATCGTACGCTGTTCGCTGTTGCGATTTACCAGAACCAGATGGACAGCGCCTCGACCTGGTGCGCGCGCGGCCGGCGGGAGTATCCCGACTCGTGGTGGTTCCGGGAGTGTGAGCTGACGGTCATGAAATACGATGTCGCGTCCCCCCCCGACCCGCAGCGTGCCTGGCGCATCGTGCAGCAAACCGATTCGCTGGATCCACCGGAACTCGCTGCGACGGCCGGCCATCGGTACGCGCCCATTTATCGCCGCCTGGTCGCGGCAGCGGTCAGTGCACGCGCGGGTGACGAGTCCCGCGCTCGGGAGGAGTTGGAGCGTCAGCGCAAAGCGGCGGCCGAGGACTCGACGCTCGCCCTCGACATGGCCGTCGACGAAGTCACGCTGCTGCTGCAGTTCGGTGAACGACAGCGGGCGGTGGAGCGGCTGCGATGGCTGATTGACCAGCGGCCGTTCATTGAAAGCCTGATCGGGCGCGATCCGATCCTGCGCACCATCGCTTCTGACGTGGTCCCTGCGGATGCGTCATCCGCAGGGACGGCGGTGCCGATTCGGCGCCCGTGAGCGCTATTGCGGGCCAATCACGTCATACTGCGACGTTGGGTAGTGGATCATCGCGAAGGGCGGCTCGTCGGATTCGTAGTACGTGTTGATCAGCGTCGTGTACTCCGCAGTCGAAAGCACGCGCGCGTAGTAGCTCAGCACGAACTTTCGCACGGCCGCTTCGGTGAGGAAGACCGCGTCGACTTCTCCGGCGTTGTACTTGACCGGTTGCTGTCCCGGCACGTGAATGGTGATCGTTGTTTCTTTTTCACGGTCGCTGCTGCCCTTGCGTTCGCGCGCAGAATCGATCGCCATCACCTCCTCAACGCTTTCACCGGCGTCGCGCCGTGCCTCGATCTCCGCGGCTGTCAGCACGTCGTACTGTGCGCTCCCTTCAGTGCCAAGGCGAACGATCGTTTGCGCGATGCCACGGCGTCCGTCCGCCTTCTCGGCGAGTCGGATCAGCACGTTGGCGGGAATTGCCGGTTGGTCCTTACTCATCGTCTCCATCTCGTGTCATGAGGGGGCGCGGGCGGTTCCCGCAGCGTGAAACGGTATGCGAACGCCGATCATACTCGCATGCCGCAGCGGTGTCTATAGGGCATTTATCCAATAGGCGGATTGTCACGAACATGCCATGATGCAGTCGTTCACCTCTTCCGGAACGTCACACATGGTCGGTTCGCCAGTCAGTAAAACAGTGTGGGCCTTCGCGCTGATCGTCGCGAGTTGCGGCTCCGCAGACGGTTCTTCCGAGTCTTCCGCTGAACGGTGGCGCCAGTGGTTCGAGCGGCGCGAGTTTGGCGAAGATCCGTATTTTTTCTTCCCCTCGGGCGCCACCGGGCCCACTGGCTGTCCCGAAAATCGCCGCCTGTCGTACGCCGGTGCCGATTCTGTCGTTGTACAGCTTTCAGTCATCGACGAACGCGGCGCGACGCCGCAGGTGCGCGCGCGCTGTACCGTGCGATTCACGGAAATGCGTGGCGATCCGGTCGTGCAGGCGTTACCTGATGGACGCGCCATGTGGGCGCTGCGCGCATCGGGAGACGCGCCACCGCGCTGAGGCTGCGCGCGGATTTGGCGTGTGCGCTGCAGTCAAACAGCGCGTTGTGTCCACTCAGCGAAAGTCTCGTCCTTTTGCAAATCCCTCGCCGCTGTCTGCCTTGAGCGCCCGGAACGTGCGCGCCCGCACGTTCACCACGCGGCCTTCCACCTGCAGGATGCCACGCACGAGCAGCAGCGGCGAACCGCAGATCACGGTGGCGTCACGTTCGAAGCGCTTGGGCGTGATCACCACATTGATCATGCCGGTTTCGTCTTCGAGCGTGAGGAATACGAAGCCCTTTGCAGTGCCCGGACGCTGACGGCAGATCACGAGTCCGGCAGTCCCCACGGGTTCGCCATCGCGGCCGTGCCGGATGAGATGCGCCGCTGTTCGCACCTGGTTCATGGCAAGCGCATCACGCACGTGTTTCATGGGATGACCGGCGAGTGAGAGTCCGGTCATGCGATAGTCTGCGGCGGTGAGTTCCACGCCGCTCAGTGCGCGCACCGCG
>JBGTFN010000268.1:0-8166 GCA_041747275.1 Gemmatimonadaceae bacterium
CGGCATACCTATCGCCTCGCGAGGAGCGCCCGATGATCGACCAGCCCAACCACACGCGCCAGGACAGTGCACCCGTCACGGTTGCACCCCGCGACTACGGCGAGGCCTTTCCGGCGTCGCAGAAGGTGTACGTGGACGGACCGCATGGCATCCGCGTGCCATTCCGCGAGATCGTGCTGTCGGGCGGCGAGCCGCCGCTGCGCGTCTACGACACCAGTGGCCCGCTCGGCCACGACGTGCGCGAAGGGCTGCCGTCTTTGCGCACGCCATGGATTATCGACCGCGGCGACACTGAAGAAGTGGTCAAGCGTCCGGTTCCCACGGCGAGCGATGCACCGGAGATGCCGACCGCGCTCGTACGCGGCGCACGCGTTGCGAAGGCGGGACATCGCGTCACGCAAATGGCGTACGCGCGCCGCGGCGAGATCACACCGGAAATGGAGTTCGTCGCACTGCGCGAAGGCATGCCGGCGGAGTTCGTGCGCAGTGAAGTGGCACGCGGACGCGCGATCATTCCCGCGAACATCAATCATCCGGAAATCGAACCGCAGATCATCGGTCGCGGCTTCAAGGTCAAGATCAACGCGAACATCGGCAACTCCGCCGTGCGGTCGGTGATCGAGGACGAAGTGGAGAAGCTGCGCTGGTCCGCGCTGTGGGGTGCAGACACGGTCATGGACCTGTCCACCGGCAAGCACATTCACCAGACGCGTGAATGGATCCTGCGGAACTCGCCCGTGCCCATCGGAACGGTGCCGATCTACCAGGCACTCGAGAAGGTGGGCGGTGTTCCTGAGGATCTCACGTGGGAGATTTACCGCGACACCTTGCTCGAGCAGTGTGAACAGGGCGTGGACTACTTCACGGTGCACGCGGGTGTGCTGCTGCGCTATGTGCCGCTCACGGCGAATCGTGTCACGGGCATTGTCTCACGCGGCGGTTCGATCATTGCGAAGTGGTGCCTGGCGCATCACAAGGAATCGTTTCTGTACACGCACTTCCGCGAGATTTGCGAGATCATGGCGGCGTACGACGTATCGTTCTCGCTGGGCGATGGATTGCGTCCGGGTTCGATTGCCGACGCGAATGACGATGCGCAGTTCGCGGAGCTCATGACGCAGGGCGAGCTCACGAAGATCGCGTGGGAATACGATGTGCAGACGATGTGTGAAGGTCCGGGTCATGT
Organism: Gemmatimonadaceae bacterium; assembly: GCA_041747275.1. Taxonomy (GTDB): domain Bacteria; phylum Gemmatimonadota; class Gemmatimonadetes; order Gemmatimonadales; family Gemmatimonadaceae; genus JAABRT01. The sequence goes on from JBGTFN010000268.1 coordinate 1,187, forward strand.
GCCCATGCACAAGATCAAGGAGAACATGGATAAGCAACTCGCGTGGTGTCATGAGGCACCGTTCTATACGCTCGGCCCGCTCACAACGGACATCGCACCGGGCTATGATCACATCACCAGTGCGATCGGTGCCGCGCAGATCGGATGGTATGGCACGGCGATGCTGTGCTATGTGACGCCGAAGGAACACCTCGGCCTGCCCGACCGCGATGATGTGAAGGCTGGTGTCATTACCTATCGCATCGCGGCGCATGCGGCTGATCTGGCCAAGGGGCACCCGCGCGCGCAGGAGTGGGATGATGCGTTGAGCAAGGCGCGGTTCGAGTTCCGGTGGCGTGATCAGTTTGCGCTCGCGCTGGATCCGGTGACAGCGCTCAAGTATCACGACCAGACGCTGCCGGCCGACGGCGCCAAGGTCGCGCACTTCTGCTCGATGTGCGGACCGAAGTTCTGTTCGATGGAGCTCACGCAGCAGCTGCGGCAGCAGGCGATGTCCGCTGAAGTCGAGACGCTTTCCGCGCAGGTGGCGGATGGGTTGCGGGCGAAGGCGGCCGAGTTCAGGGAGCAAGGCGCGAAGCTGTATCAACCGGTGGCGGGGGACTGATCGCCTGGCGATAGCCGGGGCCTGTCCGTGATTCATCAATAAATCACCAAGGAAAGCGGGCGGCGGCGCTCGATGCGAGAGCTGGTCCCTGTCTCCAATGCAGGGAGCGTGAAGATGCAAAGGCGCAAACGCGCGAAGTGTCTGGCCGGAGTTTGTTGTTGTTGCCACAGAGCCGTGGGGATGGCAGATCGACAGTCACCACCTGATCGTCAACTACTTCGTGCTCGGTGATCAGGTGGTGATGACGCCGAGCTTCTTCGGCTCCGAGCCGGTGGTGGCCACGTCGGGCAGTATGCAGGCACAGCCATCCTGCAGTCGGAGCAGGACAAGGGGCTGGCGTTCATGCGATCGCTGACTGACGCGCAGCGTGCACAGGCACCTTGCGCACCGACAAGACGGGAAATGACAACGTGGGCGAAGCGTTTCGAGACAACGTGGTGCTCGACTACGCCGGAGTGCATGGTTCGTCGCTGTCAGCCGAGCAACTGGATCGGCGGCACGGACGCGAACAGTGTGTTCTACTACCGCATGCACAGCCCGGTCGTCCTGATCGAGTTCGACCACCAGTTGCCGGTGGGCATCCGTCACCTGTTTCCGGGCGAGCGTGCGCCGGTGCGGCAGCATGTGCACGCGGTGATTCGCACGCCGAACGGCAACGACTACGGCAAGGATGTGCTACGGCAGCATTACGAACAGCATCCCCATCCGCCCTGACCGCTAGTCCCAGACGGTCAGCACCTCGAGAAACGCATCCCCGTACCGCTCGAGCTTGGCCTGCCCCACTCCAGGAACTTGCAGTAGCTCAGAGGGGCTCGACGGACGACGCGACACCATCTCCAACAGCACCTTGTCACCGAACACGATGTAGGCCGGCACGCCGGCTTCATCCGCCAGCTCCCGACGACGTGCCCGCAATGCCTCGAACAGCTCGCGCTCGTCGGCACCGAGTTCGGCGGCGTCCAGCCCGGACGAACCGGCGGAACGCGAACGCTCCCGTGGCGAGCGCCAGGTTGGCACGCGCTCGTCCGCGATCGCCGACGCGAGGCGCGATTCCACGCTCGTGCCGGAGCAGCTGTCACATGACTCACCGCAGGCACCGATCGTCTCGTCGAAATGCGCGACGAGTGCCTGATGTCGACATCCACCGCGCTCAACCAACTCGAACAACGAGACGGTCGCGGCGTGCGTGCGACGGCGTAGCGTGTCGTCGTCGATGCGATCGAGGAAGCGCTCGTGCATCTTCACATCGGCCCACGAATAGAACAGCACGCAGTCGCTCGGCAATCCGTCACGCCCCGCGCGGCCGATTTCCTGGTACCACGATTCAATGTCCTTGGGCATGTCGCGGTGCACGACAAAGCGCACGTTCGACTTGTCGATGCCCATGCCGAAGGCGACCGTCGCCACGACCACGTCCACGTCATCGCGCTGGAAGGCGTTCTGGTTGCGCGCGCGCTCCTCCGCCTCGAGGCCCGCGTGATATGGCACCGCCCGCACGCCCTGCTTCACGAGGTAGTCGGTCATCTGCTCGACGCCCTTCCGGCTCTGGCAGTACACGATGCCGCTGTCACCGGCGTGTGAGCGCACGAGCGCCAGGATCTCACGCTTCGTTTCACCGCCCTGCCCCTTCTTTCGCACGCCGATGCGCAGGTTCGGTCGAAAGAACGAGCCCTTGAAGCCGGCGGGCTTGCGCATGCCGAGCTGCCGCAGGATATCGCGCGCGACATCGCGGGTGGCCGTGGCGGTGAGTGCGAGCACGGGGACATCCAACTCCAGCTTGAGCCCCTGCAGCCTGCGGTATGACGGACGAAAGTCGTGTCCCCACTGGCTGATGCAGTGCGCTTCGTCGACCACGAGCAGCGCGATTGGGCAGCCGAGCACGAAGTCGCGCAGCGATCCATCGAGGGCTTCTGGCGCGAGGAATACGAGTTCGTAGCCACCGGCGCGAAAACTGTCGAGTCTCGCGCGGCGCTCGTCTGGTTCGAGCGTGGAGTTGATCGCGGTGACGCGGAAGCCGAGCGCCGCGACCGCGTCGACCTGGTCCTTCATGAGCGAGATGAGCGGCGAGATCACGAGAACGGTGCCGCCGAGCAGCCGCGCCGGCAGCTGATACGTGAGCGACTTGCCGGCACCGGTGGGCATGAGTGCGATGCAGTCCTTCCCGGCGAGCACGGCGTCGATCACCTGACGCTGACCCGGGCGGAAGTCATCGAAGCCGAACACCTCGCGCAGGACGGATTCGGGAGTCGGGTGCGGAGAGAGTGACGTCATGGACTCGCAAGGTACACAGAGGGACGGACAGGCACAGACGCTTCACCCCGTAGATTCCCCTGCACCATTCATCGGGAGCGGACGTGGGCAGTTCCAATCGGCCACACTTTGGCGGTGAGATCATCGTGGGGCGGGACCTGCTCGAGATCTGAGCGGGCGAGATGCGTGGGCAGATCTCAGCACACCGCCACGCGTGCCTGCGCACTCAGCTCTTGCGGAACAGGTAGCTGAGCTTCATGAAGAACACATCACTCGTGCGTCGCAGTCGCTCGGGACCCTGGGGCTCGTTGGCACGAAACAGGTCTCCGTAGCCGGCGAAGATCACCGTGCCGGGCGTCGGCAGGTACGAGAACAGCAGATCAAGTCGTGCCGTGGACCGCTTGAAAGCGGACGCGCGCGTGAGGGTGCCGTTTGCAGCGCGCAAGTACACCGGCTGATCCGTTCGCGAGTCGTCGCGCAGCGAGTCCTGATCGAGAATCGCATACTCGCCGATCACGCGAAAGAAGACCTGCCGTGTCACCTGATACTCCGCGCGCAATCGCTGCGTTTGCCGGAGTTGCACCTGCGTGCGATCCGTCTTGCGCTTGAACTGATCGCGATTGAGGGTGGCCGACAACCGGAGCTGTTCGGTGGGACGCAGGTTGAGTGAGCCGGACACGCTACCGATGATCGCCGAGCTCCATTCCGGGAAGTTTTCGTCCTGCCCAAGAATGGCCACGGTGCTGAACGAGAAGCGCTTGAACTCCGGCGACGTCACCGACATCACCCAGTCGAGATTGGGCAGTCGCGCGGTTCCCACGTAGCGGGTGGTGTCGACGCCGCCACCGGTGCGCGGCGTAAGCAGCGCGTAGTTGGCGTACAGCGAGGGATCATAGCCGAACTCCTCGATCAGCACCTGTCCGCCAAGCTGCCATCCGCCACGGAATCGTGTGTTCGCTCGCAAGTGCAGCTGCACATCCTGCGCAGGGCGGCGATTGACGATGTCGTTGTATTGCCAGCGGCCGAGCATGTAGATCTCCGGCACGAACGCTTCGACGCGCGCCCCGGGTTCTCCGAATCGCGTGTAGCGATGCGTGGCGGAAATGTTGGAGATGCCGGGACGCGCGATGAATCCCGACTGCGCGTCAAAATCCGGACTGATGCCGTTGAATGAATAGCGTGCGTAGTAACGCTGTCCGGTAAACATCGCCGACATGTCCCAAAGCGGCGCGCGATCGGTGGTGCCATCACGTCCCGTCATGGATCCGGCAAGCTGCCCCTGCGCGCTGAAGATGCCGCGCACGAATCGGCCGTCGAGGCCGAGCACACGATTCCAGCGATCGCCTTCCATCTTGTCCGTATACGCAAAGCCGACTCGGCTGGTCGCGCCAAGATCGCGCTGCAGGCGCACGATGTTGAAGACGGGGGACTCGCGGCCGTTGAACGACGCATCGCGACTGTCCACCGCAGACAGGACGCCGATGTCGAAGCCACCGTGCTTGCCCGTGAGCTTGGCCGCACCGACAGGCTGTGCCACTCGGCGAGTGTAAATGAGTCGGTTGGGCGCGGTAAACTGCTCCTGACTTTCCAAAAAGAACGGTCGGCGTTCAGGAAAGAACACGGCGACGCGCGGATCGTAGGTGAACTGCGTTGCATCGGCCTCGACCTGCGAGAAGTCGGGATTGGCCGTGCCGCTGAGCGTCAGGTTGCTCGTAATACCCCAGCGCGCACTGCCACCGAGTTCGGGGCGCGACGTGTTGTATTGCCAGCCATCGGCATTCGGGCGTGGTGAACCGAAGGCGCTGCTGGTGATGGTGGGAATGACATCGAGCGTGATCCCACGGCGAAGGTCCCGCAGTCCAGTGAGCAAACCCGACTGCGCGAGGAAGCTGGCACGCGCGCGCATTGCCGGTGCCCATGTCTGCTCGTGTCCCGTCTCCTGCACGGTACGAATCACGTTGACCTGCCACTGCTGTTCGTCACCGGCACGATAGCGCAGGCTCTTGAACGGAATCGCCACTTCGACTTCGAATCCGAAATCGGTGAGTCGTCCCTTGGACTGCCACACGTAGTCGGGCGCGAGGTCGACGGCTTCACGCGTGCGCGGCGTGCTGCTTGCAAAACCGCCGCCGGATGCTGCGCCGGTTTCGGTAATGACGCCATCGCTCTGAATGCCGAACGGATTCACCCCGAAGACGAGTGCCTGTCGGCTGTCGTTGTATGTACCGAGGAAGATCTGCAGGTTGTCGTCCTGCGTGATGCGATCGCGGTCGGCGAGCGTCGCGCGCACCGTGGCCGACGGTGCATAGGCACGCACGCCGATGTGCAGCGCCGTGGCCGAGTACCATACGAATACTTCCGTGCTGTCACTCGCACTGACGCCGTCGGTCGGGAAGTACTGGGAGAAGCCCGTGAGCATGGCCGACTCGCTCCACTGTGCTTCGTCGAGCACCCCGTCCACCGTTGGCGCGGCATCGAGGCGCGGCATTGCGACCGTGGTGGCGCCGGACCGCCCGTGGAAGACCGGGCCCGGAGGTGATGACTGCAGGGTGGCGCTCATGAGCGCGGCGAACAGGACGGCGGTAGGCAGCATTCGCGGGAGTCTACGGGCACGTTGTGCCTGGCGCGAGAGCGGGGGACGACGCGTGGGACAACACGCTTCCAGGTCAAGCCGAACGACTGCTTCCGGGCGACGCGGGTGTCTCCGCAGGCCGCGACTACGGAAAAACCAGTTGACAGATTCGAGGCCCGTCCCTAACCTACGGAAGAACCCGTAGTCATCCTGCCGCCACGGAGCAATCTCAATGGACGAAGACGTCTACTTCACCCCCCGCGAGCTCGACGTCATGAGCGTGCTTTGGCGCACCGAGTCGGCCACCGTCGCCGAGGTGCGGGACGCGCTCGACGAGCCGCTCGCTTACACTTCCGTGCTCTCGGCCCTCCAGACGCTCGAAGAGAAGGGCTTCGTCCGGCACGAGGCAGAGGGGCGCGCGTATCGCTACTTCCCGGTGGTCGATTCCGACCAGGCCGGATCGAGCGCCATCTCGCGCATTCGTGAAGCGATTTTTCAGGGCTCGTCGGAACGGTTGCTCGCGCAGCTCGTCTCGGACCGCGACGTGCCACGCGCCGAGCTCGAACGCATGCGCCGACTGCTCGACGAACGACTCGGCGACGAACGAACAGACAGTGCTGCCTCGGATGACGCGCGCACCGACGATCTGAGCTCCGCGCCGTCTCGGGGGCTGAAGCCATGATCACTACACTGATCATCTACTCGCTCGTGATTGGCGCTGTGCTCGGTGCCGGCGCGATGCTCGCCGACGTACTCGCACGCCGTGCGGGCATACCGCAGCGATTCGTGTGGTTCGGTGCACTCGCGTTGCTCGTCATCCTCACATTCTCGGCGCCCTGGCGCGGGTCGACTACGGAAAGTGTCGTGCTGCCGGTGGCGACAGTGAGTGCCGCGAATGCCAGCAGCGTTGAAGCAGCCAACGCGCTCAACTGGACGATGCTCGGCAATCGCCTTGCGTCCGCGATGAATGCGCCGGGTGAACTGCTCACCGCGATGATCGCGCGCAGCTCACTGGACGTATCCCCGGGTGTGAACGGTGCCATCGGTGCCGCGTGGGTAGTGCTTGCGGCCGTGTTGTTCGTGGTGCTCGCGCTGACGCTGCGCCGGCTGGACGTGCAGCGTCGCCGCATGCCGCACGCGGAGCTGCATGGAATGAGCGTACGAGTAGGCTCGAGCGATGGTCCGGCGGTATACGGTGTGCTGTCGCCTGAGATTGTCGTGCCGAGTGCGCTGCTGTCGCGATCCCCCGATGAGCAGCGACTCGTGCTCGCTCATGAAGACGAGCACCGTCGCGCGCGCGATCCATTGCTGCTCGCGGTAACGGCGGGACTTGTCGCGCTGCTGCCGTGGCATCCTGTGGCGTGGTGGTGCGCCTCGCGCGTTCGCCTTGCCACCGAACTTGACTGCGATGCGCGCGTGCTGCGTCGCGGCACATCGGCCCGCCGCTACGGTGCGCTGTTGCTGGCCGTTGCCGACTCCATGTCATCCGCGCCGCGCACGAAGCATGCGCTGGCGTTGCTCGACTCACGCCGCCACCTCGAACGGAGAATCCTC
>JBGTFN010000269.1:0-3139 GCA_041747275.1 Gemmatimonadaceae bacterium
ACCCGAGCCCTGCGCGCGAATGCCGGCCGCTTCCACCACGATGAACGTGATGATCGCGAGCGTGGCCGTGACCGAGATGTTGCCCGTAGCGGTGGCGCCGAACGGAATCATCCCGAGCAGATTCATGAAGAGGATGAAGAAAAAGAGCGTGAGCGTGAACGGCACGTACTTCTCGCCGTGCGGTCCCACGTTCGGCAGCACGACTTCGTTGCGCAGATAGAGCGCAAGGGCTTCGATGGCCCCACCGAAGCCTTTGCTGCGCCCTTCGTTCGCATGGTCACGACGGCTCGCGTTGGCGGCGATGATCAGCATGAGTGCAACCGCGAAGGCCGCAATCAGCATCATCACCACGTGTTTCGTGGGCGAGAAGTCGAAGGTGAGTGGACCGATATGCACGGGCGGCCACTTCGGGAGATTGACGTACGTGTGGAAGGGGGGCTTCCAGTACGGCAGTTCCAGATACGACGCATCACTGATGTGCGGCGTGATGAAGTCCACCGGTCCTTCGGCCGCGGCTTCGTGCGCGACATCAGCCGTCGATTCAGTGCCGGTCGTCTGCTGCGCGAGCGCGGCTGACGAGGTGGTGACAAGGGACGCGGTTACGACCGGAGTCGTGCCGGCGGACAACGGAGCAGACTCGGCCTGCGCTGAAAGCGACAGCGGCGCGAGCAGCAACGCGGTGCAAAGTAGACGTCGAAGCATCCCGGACATCGGGGTCAAATGTTCAAGAAAAGCGGCTCGATCACCGTCGAGACGAACAGGAACGCCACCAGCGAAATGAGCGCCGGCGTGGCGGCCAACTGCAACGCCGGAATCAGCAGAAACGCCCACAGCGCGACGACGGCAAATCGCACCAACACACCCAGTCCCCACGCCGCGATAACCTGTTCGCGCGCCACCAGTCGAACGATGGCGAATGTGAGGAGCTGCACCCCAAAGGCCACCCATGCTGCCGCCATGATCGCAGCTAGATCACCCGGATCACGAAAGAACCAACTCAGCGCTGCACCAACAACTGCCAGTACCACTATCTGCGCAGCGGCAAACAATCCCAGCGCACGCACCATTCCTGCGCCCGCTGTGCCCTGCGTAACCGTCACGGCTTCGTCCTGTCGACCGGATCCTTCGCCTTCGTGGCTGTCTCGCCCGACTCCGGCGTCTGACTCGCGTCCGCTGACGTTCGGGGCGCGATGATGCGCCGATAGCTCACGAAAAATGTTCCACCCGCTCCAGCCAGAACGCCGGTCAGCAGGAACAAAGGCGCCGTCCCGAGGCGCTGATCCAACCATTGTCCCAGATAACCGAACAAGACGAGCGCGACCGCGAACTGCACACCGAGTCCCGCAAGCGACCACGGACTGACATCCGAATCGGGCGTTTTAGGGGTCGACGATCGTTTGACGTCGCGCATGAGATCGGGAAGCTAGGAGCTTGTGAAATTTTTCGCAAGCAATGCGAACCGTACCCGAACAAACGCCGACGCGCATTCTGCTATTGTGCGAAGTTGGCCCCAGTGCAATACTTAGCTCGCTACTGTTGCCTCAGCACCTCACCCCTCGTGGATAAATGGCGCCGTGTTGCGAAATGTGACGCCGGATCGTCCAAGCCATTGCAGGAGTGCACTGTGCGCTCCCGACACACTCAACTGAAGACTGATGCTCGCGCGCATCACCGTTCCACTCATCGCCGCCGCCGTCCTCATCTTTTCATGGGGGTCGCGCAGTCAGAACGACCTGGTGGCGGCTCGGCCCGCCATCGCGGACACGGTTGTGTCGGCGATCGTTCGCGTGGATGCGGCACCCGGAGCACGCACGGTGCGCTTTGCGTTGAGTGTGACGAATGGCACAGGCCGACGCGTCGAACTGAACTTTCCGTCGGGACACACGCACGACTTCGTTGTGCTCGATGTGACAGGACGCGAAGTATGGCGCTGGAGCGATGGGCGCATGTTCACACAGCTCATGCAGAACCGTCTGCTTGAAGCGCGCGATGTCGTGACGTACGACGAGCGTTGGCCGGCACCGCCAAGCAGTGGGCGTTACACGCTCGTCGCGGTGTTGCACAGCGATACCCACCCCGTCGAAAAGCGCGTCGACTTCAGCGTGCAGTAGCGCTAGACACGCACGCGCAGCGGCACGTCCCACCCACAAGGCACAACACACAACGCGCGCGTAGCTTTACGCGTTCTGTCACGCGTGCGCGCGTGTACCGGCCCCGCCCGGTGCCGCAACTTTGGTTTCGCTTCTCTCCTCTCGACGATGACCTCTCCGAGCCGTCCTGCAACCGATCCTGGCGCTGATGACCTCGCGCTGCTTTCCCGACTTGCTGAAGCGCGCGCACAACTTCGTGAACAGATTGCCCGGCGCATTGTCGGTCAGGCGCACATCGTCGATGATCTCGTGGCCGCGTTGCTGGCCGGCGGACACACGGTGCTGGTTGGCGTACCGGGACTCGCAAAAACGCTGCTCGTGCAAACCTTGTCGGAAGCGCTCGCCTTGTCGTTCTCGCGTGTGCAGTTCACGCCGGACCTGATGCCCAGCGACATCACCGGTACGGAGTTGATGGAAGAAGAACCGGGCACGGGTCGGCGTGCGTTTCGTTTTGTACGGGGACCGATCTTCGCGAACGTCGTGCTGGCCGACGAAATCAATCGCGCTCCCCCGAAGACGCAGGCAGCGCTGCTGCAGGCGATGCAGGAACGCACGGTCACCGTGGCGGGACAAACGTACACCATGCCGTCGCCGTTCTTCGTGCTCGCCACGCAGAACCCGATCGAACAAGAGGGCACGTACCCGTTGCCCGAAGCGCAGCTCGATCGCTTCATGTTCGAGTTGCGACTCGGCTATCCCACGCGCGAAGAAGAAGAACAGATCGTGTATGCCACCACTGGTGACAAGATTCCGAAGATCACGCCGGTGCTGGGCGGAGAGGAGTTGCTCGCGTTGCAGCAACTGGTGCGTCGTCTCCCGGCTCCGCCGAGCGTGATCCAGTATGCAGTCGCCGTGGCACGCAGCACGCGTCCCGACGATCCGTTGGCGGGTCCAAGCGTCAAGAAGTACGTGTCGTGGGGCGCTGGTCCTCGTGCTTCGCAGTATCTGGTGCTGGGCGCCAAGGCGCGTGCCGCCATGGACGGACGCGC
>JBGTFN010000270.1:0-3376 GCA_041747275.1 Gemmatimonadaceae bacterium
CCCAGATGACGGATGTCGTGAAAGCTGTACACGAGCACGCCCGCGTCGGTGATCTCGAGTTCGGCGTGCTCGCGCAGCATGAGCGCATCAAGCGCCACCTTCGCCGCCTCGGGTGACAACACAAGCTCGGTGGTCACTTCCAGCACGGTGAGGCGACCACCTTTCTCTCCGGCAAGGCGCAGGATCTCCGACTCGATCGTCTGCTCGCGCAGCTGCCGCTTGCGTTTGTCGAGACGCGCGCCTTCACCGAAGTGACTGCGCAGCAGCAAGCCCGCGCCCACGGCGGGCAGCGCGATGGTGAGTGAAAGCGCCGCCAGCGTGGTTGGTGCACCAAGGGCGGCCTCCGAGTTCAGGAAGCCGAGCAGCATGAAGAGCGCGATGGCGACGAGGCCGGCGGCCCCGAGAATCCTGGCCATGCAAGAGTGGGAAGACGGGAATGCGGGGCGACCGCACCGGCGTGGCAGGCCTCGCCGTGAGGTTATGCTGGAACGTACGTCCCGAACGACCAGAAGTTGCCTTCGGGATCGAGGCACGCGAAATCACGCGAGCCATAGTCCGTGTCGCGCAGCGTGATCGAGATGCGCGCGCCGGCCGCGACGACGCGCTCGTACAGCGCATTCACCTCGTCGGCGGACGCGACCACGATGTAGATGCAGCCCTGCCCCGAGGAGTGTGGGGGCATGTCGCTGTTCTTGAGCGAACCCATCATCACGCATGCATCGCCAAACCACACCTCAGCGTGGGCGACCGTATTGTCGGGGCCGTCGTAGACGTGGCGGGCGTCGGCGCCAAAGGTCTCCACAAGCCAGCGAATGCCGGCATGCGCATCGGCGTACGAGATGCACGGGATGGCGTGCGTGTATCGGGCGGCGGCAGTGTCAGACATTGCGGTCTCCTTGATGGCGGGAAGTAGTGATCGACGCCGATCACGCTAACATCGCCTCGTGCATCCGTCCTGGAAGAAAGTCACGCGAACTCCGGCACGCTCGGCGAGTTGGGATATCGCTGCGCACTGACGACCGCGTGCGGACCGGTCTGCTCGCGCAACGATTGAATGCGCACGCGTCCGTGATGTCTCGCAAGTGATGCAGCAGCGTGCTCGATCCCGATCTGCACATCAGGTGCGTCCGGCGCCTCGATCACCTGCGCGCGCGTTTGTGGTCCGGTGACGCAGGCTTTCGGATACAGGTCGCCGCGATCGCCGTTCGGCAGCACATCGCGAAAGCGCGGACCGAGATGCAGGATGATCTCGACGTAGCTTCTATTGCGGGGGAAACACGGCGTCGACTGCCGCACGGAATGAATCCGGGTCTACGGCTGGGAAGCGATAGAGTTGCGGTTCGATCATGTCGAACTGACGACGCACGTCTATCGCGCTGATCAGCCCGCGCTCGCGCATCTGCTCAACGTCCGCGAGGTCGCGCGCGTGGCCTCGTTCAACCTTGGCGAGCGCTTGCGCAGTAAAATCGTAGTGGTGGAACGTCACCCGTTCGATGCGCGTGATGACCGGGCTTCGCTGCTCCCATCCGGGCGGAACCGGAATGAACTGATCGGGGGAGGCCAGCTCCACGTTCAACCGGAGTCTCTCCTTGAGCAGAGGAATCGCCCGCAGCATGGCGTCGGATTCCGGACGCATGACGAGATCGATATCCACAGTCGACGGCCGCCAGCCAACAAGCACGGCCGACGTTCCACCCACCAGGTAGACATGCGTGTCGGCTGTCGCCTCTCGAGCGAGCGCTGTGAGGAACGCTTCGATGCGCGACTTGTCTGCTATCTCGCGCACGCGCCCGCCCGGCGAAAGCTCACGATGCGGCGCACGAGCGCGTTGTATCGGGAGTGCGCGCCGTCGCCGTACTGGGTAGTCAGCAGCCGGTACAAGCGGAGTTCCGGATCCGGTAACGGGCTCGGCACACTCACGCGAATCGAGCGCAGCGCCGGCGCCGCGAGCGAGACCAGCAGCGACTCGACGGTCTCCGCACCGTCTCGGAGATCACGGACCCCCTTCTCGACCAGATCCTGACCGGGCAACGCCTGCGTTTCCATCCGTTCAATGTACCGGGCTTGCGGGAACCACAGCCAGTCCGCAGCGGTGCGCCCGCCTCACACCCCAGCGCAGCCAGCTCTCGCCCGCTCAAACGAAAACGGCCGTCCCGAAGGTTCGCGGCACGTCGTAGCCTTCGCCCAACGGGATAGGCAAGAACCCTCCGACGGATTGATGGATAGGGTCACGGGAGTCGGGCATCTTCCGATTGTTCAAGTAGCGAGCCGCCGACGCGAGCTCGTCCGACACCACGATATTCTCGGAGAGGACCCCCATGAAGACCAGAGCAGAAGCGTTCCATCATACGCTCAAGGACGTGTACTACGCCGAAAAGGCCATCACCAAGGCGCTGCCCAAGATGATTGAAGCGGCCAGCGCGCCCGAGCTCAAGAGTGTCTTCGAAGAGCACCTCGAGGAGACGAAGCAGCACGTGAAGCTGTTGCAGAAGGTGTTCGCCACGATCGACAAGCCGTCGGAAGGTGAGAAGTGCGATGCCATCGAAGGTTTGATCAAGGAAACCGAAGGCATCATCGACGAGGCGAGTGGCCAGGCGCTCGAGGACTGCCTGATCGGCGCCGCGCAGGCCGTGGAGCACTACGAGATTGCGCGCTACGGCACGCTCCGCGAATGGGCAAAGCAGCTCAAGAACGACGAAGCGCACGAGCTGCTGACGCAGATCCTCGACATGGAAAAGGCCGCCAATGCGAAACTGACGGGCATTGCCGTGTCGTAACCGGTAGGGGCTGATACGAAAAGCGACATCAAGGCCGACGCGCTGGAGGGCACGGGGGACCAGCGCGTGTCAGGCGCCTTCGAGGGCGGAAAAGAAAAGAGTGACGCCGCTCTGCACATCGAGGAGCTGCTCGAGCAGGAGAAGAAGCCCGGCAAGGACAAAGCGGAGGAGGGCTGACGCTCGGGCTCCTTCCGTCTGGGCCTGCACGTTGCCCAGAACACCGATGCCCAGCACATGGCTGAGCATGGTCGTGCACGGACGCAGCAGCGGCACGACTCCGAACAGTTTAGGCAATGGAGCATTCGGAGTACGTTCTGGTACGTTGCAGCGGACTGACGACGAGCTTAGCGCGTGCGATTCAAGTAGTGAGTGTGGAGCTCATTCCAAGTGGCTCCAGGGCACCGGCACCATCCGCTCGCGCAGAAACTTCACAAACGCCCGCGTGCGCGCCGAACGTCCCTGCCGCGCACCTGTGAACGCCACCACATCCGCGGACGGCAGACTCCATCCGGGCAGCAACGCCACCAGACGTCCCGCACACAGGTCGGCTGCCACCGACCAGGTGCTGCGCACAATTACGCCCACGCCGGCCAGCGCCC
>JBGTFN010000271.1:0-1870 GCA_041747275.1 Gemmatimonadaceae bacterium
GGCGGCCGCGTCCCCGGTCGACCGCGCGCGCAACACACGCAGCACGGCGCGCGCCGCAACATTGGTGATCGCGTCTGCATCGATAGCGGTTGCTTCGACGGTCGGAACGCCGCAGCCCGTCTCGAAGAATGTGCCCAAGTCGCCGGATGGGATGACTGGATAGGTGTCATCGTTGGACACGTAGCCAGCCTCGTAGCACATGACGCAGGCATCCCGTCTGGGGCGAATGATTCGTACGCGTCCTATCTGCGCTCGTCGAAAGGCCGCAGCCGTGATGAGCGGCTTGCCGAGCGCAACGCATATTTCGTTTAGCAGCAACGAGAACGACGGCACCGCAGCCGTATCAACGACGACGGTGGCGTCATTGATGATTCCTCGAAGTGAATCGCCGTTCCACGTCGCCAATCGCGGTTCGACAACACAGTCCGGCACATGCTCACTGACCGCGAGCGCCGTCGCTGCAGTCTTCAAGTGTCCGACTGAAAAGAGTCCGGCCGCGTGCCGCACCAAGTTGCCAGGGCGAAGTCGATCCCCATCAACAACGGTAAGGGCAGGCACCCCCGCCTTGGCGAACCACACCGCTAGTACGCTGCCAAGCGCACCGACACCGAAAATCACCGCATTTGCGCCGTCCAGTCGGCTCGCGGTGTGCCCCGTCCGACGAAGCAGTGCGTCGCGGGAGCCGACGACGCGGTATGCACCTTCATCTTCTGCGGTGCTTCGGCAGCGCGCCAGTTACGTCGAAAATCCTTCCGATCTGCATAGACAAACAGCCCGTGCTCCTCACCCTGCCCGTTCGGATAGCCAAGCGCGAGGAATAATCGTTCACGGTCGCCCGCTACTTTGTCTGGCTCAACCGCTCGCAGCGCTTGCATCGTGGATCCTGAGGGAAGACCGCGCGCCGCATCAATGCAAGCAAACATCTTGCCGAGCGTTTTCGGCGTCGCCCGCGGCGCCCTCGCATCGACGATTCGCGGGAATGATGCCGAGCGCGCTCCGACGCTCAGTCGAGGGCAAGGCGCGGTCTGCATGATCGCTCCGCATCGATGGGTCTCCGGTGCGGTGACGAGTGCGGCCCGATCACGAGCAACACCACCAACAATACAACAAGCGCAGGCAGGGAAAGCAGACCAAGCGCGATCAGAAGCCAGACCCATGTTATCAAGCCGGTCAGATCGCCGAGTTGGATCGAGTCCTTGTCGGAAGAGCATAGAGTCGACGCACTCGATTCGCAGCTGCGCACAGCGCGCCGCACAGCGTGCCGCACGGCTTCGTGGCGGCGCCCGCGTAGCCATGCGCCGAGGTGAAGGATCAAGAGCGCCAGAACGGCGGCGAGGGTCGTCTCCATGGTTGTGCGGGAAAAGGGGCGACAAGTCGCGACGCGTCGTCGCGGCGTGTCGACCCGTCTCTCCGCGCCGGGCACATCGGAGCCTGCCTGGTTGGCGGCACCCGTAATCGCGACACAGTTACGACGCTCGTTGTGTTTGGAGCTCCTAGCTGAGTAGGATCCTTTCAGCTCTTGCCCCAACTGCCCACGTCGATTCGACTCCAGAGATCGGCGCCTCGTGCAAGAGTTCCTCGAGACCACTGAAGTCGAGGAATGACCGTGCTCTGGACAACCAGGCTCAATGGTTGTTTCCTTTACCGGCCAGTGAATGTGACTGAAAGGTCGAACCAGACGTCGCGCGGTGACTCAATGCCTCTTCGATTTCACAGCGGGTGGCGCGTAACGCGCTTCGTACCCGCGTCCCCAAGGGCCGTACACGCCGAGATTCCGAAGGTGGGGCCGACATCGGCTGTTGCCGGCGGAGTGCGCGGGCTCATCCCGCGTCGCGGCATGTGCGCCGCCGTGGCGTTCGCACTGTGCTTC
>JBGTFN010000272.1:0-2336 GCA_041747275.1 Gemmatimonadaceae bacterium
GCGTCGAGCGCACCCGCAATCGCTGTCGTGCGAGCCGCCGCGAGTCCGGCACCACGCACGAGCTGATCGAGATACGACCGCACCACCGGGAACGCCGCCGGCCACACGATGCGCGGCTGGCTCTGCGGATTGAACTCGTCCATTATCACCAGCTTCGCCGCCGCCAACTCGTTCGCTGACAGATGCTCGCTTGGCAGCAACTCGAGAATGTCGAGCCCGCGTGCCATCTCCGATGAGTAGATGTGACCGTTGTACCAGTACGCGCCCCACGATCCGCCAATGGTTCCGCGTTGACGGCTCACCGGCGCGGCGTTCGCATCACCAGATGGCGGTGGCGCATCGACCGGTCCCCGGTCGAAGTGCGCCATCTCGAACGGCTTGTCCGCATCGGTGAAGTCGATCACATCAACGCCACCCTGATACCAGCCTTGCACCATGATGTCGCGCCCCGGCACCGGAATCAGCGAGCCGTTGTGCGACACGCAGTTCTCCTGCGGGCTCTGCGCCGATGGCAGCTTGAAGTACGCATGCTGCTTGAACTTCCGGTCGTCGCCGATCACCAGCGTCGTATTGCCGCCCATCTCGAGTGGGTGAATCGCCTGACAGTTGGGCGACGTGCCACCGCCCCACTCGTCGGTGAACACCACCTTCTTGCCGTCGTTGCTGAACACGGCCGTATGCCAGAGCGAGAAGTTCGTGTCTGCAACGGCGTCGAGACGGATAGGCCGTTCCGGATTGGAGATGTCGATCAACAGTCCGTAGCTGCCGCACGCACCCGCCATGAGCCCCATTTCCGGGTACGCCGTGACGTCATGGCAGTTGCGCGGACCCGTGGCGCCGACCGCCGCCATCTCCGCGCTGTCTGCACCTGAAATGGGCCTCGCTTCGCGAGCTCGTCCACCTCGTGCCGGCGCCGGCCCGAGTCCTGTGAACACGCGAGCCCCCGTCACAACTTCCGCATCCTGCGGACGCGTGACGTTCACCTTGATCACATCGAGGCGGAACAGCGAGTTGCTTTCGTCCGCGGGATTCACGCCATTCTTGCAGCCGGCCATTTCCGGACGTGCGCCCTGGCTACCGGACACGTAGGCATACACCACGTTCTTGTCAGTTGGACTCGGGACGAGCGTGTGCGTATGCGAGCCCTTGCACGTCTGCACGTTCTTGACCAGTCGAGGCGCGCGAGGATTGCTCACATCGTAGATGCGAACACCTGCCATGTGGTCGGCCGGGTTCTCAACGCCGCCCTTCGCGCAGTCGTTGCGATTGCCTCCACCTTCTGCCGATACGAACAGCAGGTTGCCATAGATGGACGGGTCACCCTGCGACGTGATGCACGGCACGACGGACAGCATCTGCGGTTTGGACGGATTGCTCACATCCCACACCGAGAATCCGGCGAAGTTGCCCTGGTAGACGATGTTGCCCTTGAAGGCGAGATCCGAGTTCACGAACGTCAATCCGCGTACCGAATCGAAAGCTGCGGGCTTTGGAGCCGTGGAAAGCAGGCGCATGCCCTTGATGGACACGCCTGCATCCTTGAGCCCGGGCTTGAGAGTGTTGCGCGGATCGTTGGCATTCGGATACGTCTGCGCGTCGAGCGACGACACGGCAGACAGAAGTGCAGCCGCGACAAGTGCGGTGCTGCACGCGAATGTTCGGCCGAGCGACAATGCACGACGCACGGCGCTGGTATTGATGTGGCGGGTGGATCGCATCGGGAGCGACTCCGGGTAAGAGGCGGGATAGTCGTTGAGGTACATACTTCCGGTCGAACTTGCGTTGAATCAGGGGATCTCCTGCAGCATTTGTTGCATCAGTCCGATTTCAGCCATCTGTGTCGTTTCCACATCATTGGCGAGCACGGAGATATCGACTTCCTGCGCCGCACGCGGAGACGCGAGCAGGTCGGCCACCATCGTGAGCGCTCCTTCGTGATGACGGATCATCAGTGTAAGAAAGAGTCGATCGAACGCCGTGCCGCGCGCCCTCTCGAGATTCGAGAGGTCCGCTGCCGTCAGCATGCCTGGCATCGACATGCTGCGCCATGACGACGTGTCCGGGACGAACTGTCCATACTCGGCAAGCCAGTCCTGCATGAGGGCGATTTCACCCGCCTGCGAAAGATCTATCTTCTGCGCGAGCTTGAGCACGCGCGCACTGGCGCCGGCGGCATCGGCGAGTCGCGTCATGTGCACGGCCTGCGCGTGATGCGCAATCATGCCCTGCATGAAGCGCACGTCCGCCTCGGTAATGAGCGCGCCGGCTGGAATGGTGATGGGCGGCATGCCCGCCATATGGTGATGGTGCGCAGCGTCCGTCATTGGCGCCGCAAC
>JBGTFN010000273.1:0-16797 GCA_041747275.1 Gemmatimonadaceae bacterium
ACGCGCGCCACTCGCGGCCCGCTCGGGCTGCGCGACGTCGCCCTCGCCGGCGACTGAGTGCTCGGCACACCGACAGCGCTCTTATCGGTCAGGGGCTAAGAGCCCTGCTCTCGTTCCTGGCCACACCGCTCTTTCTGCAACTGCTGATGGCCGGCATCGTCATCGAGGCGGGCGTGCTTGTCCTGTTGGCGCGCCGAACGGGAAAGGGGCCGCGTCCCCTCGCTGTCTTCACGTTTCTTGGTGCCGGGCTCGCGTTTGTCGTGGCGCTGTACGCGGCGCGGGCACACGACGGTGCATCGGCAACGTTCATCACCGCGCTGACGCTGGCGCTCGTTTTTCACGTGTGGCATCTCGCGGTGATCGCGCGGCGCTGACACGTGCTCTCTTCAGCTTTCGCGTGACATGCGCATTCTCGTCATTGGCAGTGGCTTTGGCGGACTCTCCGCCGCGATTCGCCTGCAGGCGCAGGGCCACGACGTCACCATCGTGGAGAAGCTCGACAAGGCTGGCGGCCGAGCGTACGTGTTCGAGCAGGATGGCTTCACGTACGACGCCGGGCCCACGATCATCACGGCGCCGTGGCTGCTGCACGATTTGTTCGAACTCTGCGGCGTAAAGACAGCGGACTACGTTGACCTGCGCTTGCTCGATCCGTTCTACAACATCCGCTTCGAAGACGGCAGCAAGTTTCACTACAACGGCAATCCTGAGCATCTGCGCGCCGAAGTCGCGCGCTTCAACAAGGACGATGTCGCGGGATATGACCGCTTTGTAGGTCGTACGGCGGACATTTTCCGGACGGGCATGGCACTCATCGACCAGCCGTTCCCCACGTACACGTCGATGCTCAAGGTGCTGCCGGACCTTGTGCGCCTGCGTGCCGATCGCAGCGTCGCGGCCTACGCAGCGCAGTTCGTGAAGGATGAACGGCTCCGTCAGGTATTCAGCTTTCATCCGCTGTTGGTGGGCGGCAATCCGTTTTCGTCGTCATCCATTTACGCACTCATTCATACGCTGGAGCGTGAATGGGGCGTGTGGTTCGCGATGGGCGGTACCGGGGCGCTGGTAAAGGCGCTCGTTCGCCTGTTCACCGATATCGGCGGCACCATTCGCTACGAGAGCGAGGTGTCGGCCATCAACATCGACCGCGCCACACGTCGCGCGAGCGGGATCACGCTGGTGGGTGGTGAAACGCTCACCGCCGACGCCGTCGTGTCCAACGGCGATGTCGCGCAGACGTACCGGCAGCTGGTGCCGGCGTGGGCGCGTCCTCGCATGACCGACAGGAAGATCGAGAAGTACGACTACTCCATGTCGCTCTTCGTGATCTACTTCGGCACCAATCGCACGTATGACGACGTGGCACACCATGAGATTCTCATGGGCCCGCGCTACAAGCAGCTGCTGGAGGACATTTTCGAACGCAAGCTGCTGGCCGACGACTTCTCGCTGTACTTGCACCGACCCACGGCCACCGATCCGTCGCTCGCGCCGCCGGGGCACGACTGCTGGTATGTGCTATCGCCCGTGCCGCATCTGGGCGGCGACGTGGATTGGGCCGTAGTGGGCGACCGGTACCGCGACCGCATCATGGAATATCTGGAGGAGCGCTATCTGCCGAATCTCCGACAGCACATCGTCTCCGAACGTCGGGTCGATCCGCGCTATTTCCAGAATACGCTCAACAGCTATCTGGGCAGCGCATTCTCCGTGCAGCCGACGCTGTTGCAGTCCGCCTACTGGCGGCCACACAACAAGGACCGAGACATCACGAACCTGTTCTTTGCCGGTGCAGGCACGCATCCGGGTGCGGGGCTTCCCGGCGTCATCAGTTCCGGCAAGATCGTGGCGGACCTCATCGGGCCTGCGGCCAACCAGTCAGCGCGTCGCGTCATGCCGCCCACGGCGGTGCCCGCCTGACATGTTTCCGGCGCTTGCGACCGCCGTGCAGGTGCTGGCCGAACGCTGTGCCCGACCTGACGACCCTGCTATCATTCGGGATTAACCCAATCCCGCGCCCATTTCCGTCTTATGACTATTACGATCACGCCCACCGAGTCCACCGGAATTTCGCGCCGCCTGCAGGTCGCGGTGCCGGCTGATACGGTGTCTGCCGCCGAAGAGAAGGCCGCCCGCAAGTACGCCACCAAGGTCCGCATGCCGGGCTTTCGCCAGGGCAAGGCACCCGCTGCCGTTGTGCGCAAGAAGTTCGCCGAGGCCATTCGCCAGGAGGCGATCGAGGCGCTGGTGAACGATGCGTTCAAGCAGGTGGTGGCCGACGACACGATCAAGCTTGCCGCGCAGCCGCATGTACACGACCTCAAGTTCGAGCCCGGCGCTGACCTCACGTTCGAGCTTCACTTTGAAGTGCGTCCTGAAGTCGTGCTCGGCCAGGTCGACGGATTTGCGCTCTCTCGCACCGAGCCCGCCATTACCGACGAATCGGTCAACGAACAGATCGATCGCCTGCGCGAGCAGAAGGCCACGTGGACGCCGGTCACGGAGAAGGCGCTCCCCGGCGACATGGTGACCGTGCTGCTTTCCACCGCCGACGCGGATGGCACGCTGCCCGACGGCCGAGAGTATCGCATCACGCTTGGCGGCGGGCAGGCCATTCCGGGCATCGAAGAGCTGATCATGGAAGTGGCGCCGGGTGATACTGCCGAACGCCCAGTGAAGTGGCCCGACGATTTCCCCGACGAGTCGCAGCGCGGCGTCGCCAAGCTGACCCGCGTCACGCTGGTGGATGTCAAGCGCAAGCTGCTGCCAGAGCTCGACGATGCGTTTGCGCGTGAAGTGGGTGACTTCGATTCCGTGGACGCGCTGCTCGCTGGAGTGCGCACTGACATGGCCGCGCACTTCACGCGCGAAGCCGACGCGGAAGTACGCGCCTCGCTGATTGAACAGATCATCACGGCCAACCCCTTCGACGTGCCGGACGCATGGGTGAAGCAGCTCATCGAGGGCTACGGTCGCATGTACCAGATCCCCGAAGAGGAGCTGGAGCGTTTCGCCGAAGAGTTCCGCCCGATGGCGGTGCGTCAGGTCCAGCGTGATCTCATCATCGATACGCTGGCCGAACGCGAGTCTCTGAAGGCATCGGAAGCTGATATCGATGGAAAGATCGAGGAGCTCGCGAAGGCCCGGAACGTCGATCCGGGTCAGGTCTACGCACAGCTCCAGAAGGGTGGGCGGCTCGCAGAAATCGAGCGCGAGCTCACCGAAGAACGTGTGTTCACCTGGCTGCTCGAACGCAATCCAGTGACCGCGGGCTGACCTGCCCGCCCTGCCTACTCCGAGTCGAAATCATGCCCACGATCTACACGCCGTACATTATCGAACGTTCGTCGCGCGGCGAGCGCTCCTACGACATTTTCTCGCGGTTGCTCATGGACCGCATCGTCTTTCTCGGCACGCCCGTGAATGACGATGTCGCGAACGTGATCATCGCGCAGTTGCTGTTCCTGTACGCGGACAATCCGGACAAGCCGATCAACCTGTACATCAACTCGCCAGGCGGCAGCGTGTCCGCCGGCATGGCGATCTACGACACGATGCAGTTCATCAAGTCGCCGGTGCACACCACCTGCATGGGCATGGCGGCCAGCATGGGTGCGTTCCTGCTCTGCGCCGGTGAGCCGGGCAAGCGCGCCGCGCTCCCGCATGCGCGCGTCATGATCCATCAGCCGTCACAGAGCGGCGGCGGCGGGTCGGCGTCGGATATCGAGATTCAGGCGCGCGAGATTCTGTATCTGCGCGCCAAGATGAACGAGCTCATGGCCAAGCACACAGGACGTCCGGTTGAGCAGATCGAGCGAGATACGGATCGTGACCGTTTCCTGTCGGCCGAGGAGTCCAAGGTCTACGGCCTGATCGACAACGTGATTGCGACCGACGCAGAACTGATCGCTGCCGCAGCGGCCGAAAAAGCGGCACGCTGAACCGATAATCAGCGGCTTGCGAAGCGGCGGACACTTCTGTGTCCGCCGTTTGCGTTTATCTGGCATCGCAATTGTGTTTCGAATGTGCAGAGGGCGGTTCCCGTCCTTGCATTGTGACGCGCGCGGGCCGAGTGTAAAAAGGTGCGCGATGCTGGGCACTACCGTTCCACGTGAAATCATTGGAGATCGTCATGCATCCTCGCCACGTCTTGCGTGCAGACCTGACGGGCAGTGAAGCCGGTTCGCCGTATTCCGCACGTGATGCCTGCGGCGTCGGCTTCATCGCGCGCCAGAGCGGAGAACGCACGCACGAGGTTGTGGAGCTTGCGCTGGCGGCCGCAGCGCGGCTCGCGCATCGCGGTGCACAGGGAGCCGATCTGTCTTCCGACGGCGCCGGCCTTCTGACGCAGATTCCCAAGCGACTTTTCATTCTCGCCGGATCACGACAGGGCCTGCACCTGCCTGCTGATGCGTCGATCGCACTGGGCATGTGCTTCCTGCCCGCGCAGGATGAAACGCGTGTCGTCGCGGAACGCGTGGTGGAGCAAGTGCTCGCAGACGACGGACTTCCCTTCCTGGGCTGGCGCGATGTGCCCGTGAATCCCGAAGTGCTCGGCCCGTCGGCTCGCGCGGCAATGCCGTCGATTCGACAGGTCATGATCGGCAGGCCAGCCGGCGCCACCGACGACGAGTGGGAACGCGCGCTCTATCTCGCGCGCCGCGAAATGGAACACCGCACCGATGCGATCGGACTCGTGCCGTTCTACATCTGCTCGCTCTCGTGTCGCACGATCGTCTACAAGGGATTGGTCACCGGCGCCCAACTCCCGGATTTCTTCCCGGATCTGCGCGAACCGTCTTTCGAAACGGCGATCGCCGTGTTTCATGAGCGCTTCGCAACGAACACGCTTCCGCGTTGGGAGTTGGCGCAGCCGTTCCGACAGCTCGCGCATAATGGCGAAATCAACACGCTGTGGGGGAACCGTAATGGCATGTCCATGCGCGACGGTCTGCTCGCGGTACCGAGTTTCGGAGAAGTGGCCGAGCGTGTGCGCATGCCCATTCGGCGAAACGGAAGTGACTCGGCCAGTCTCGACAACGCGTTCGAGTTGCTCGTGCGCGGTGGACGCTCGCCCGTGCACGCCGCGATGATGCTCGTGCCGCAAGCGTGGGAGAAGTATCCGGACATTGATCCCACAATTCGCGCGTTCTACGAATACCACCAGTGTGTGATCGAACCGTGGGATGGGCCGGCGGCGCTTGCATACAGTGACGGTATTCAGGTCGCGGTCTCGCTCGACCGCAACGGATTGCGCCCCTGCCGCTACAAGATCCGCGCGGATGGCATGGTTGTCGCCGGTTCGGAGGTTGGCATTGGCGCCTTCGATGCACGGGACATCGTGGAGACGGGCAAGGTTGGCCCGGGCGGCGTGCTGCTCGTGGACACAAAGGGCCAGCGCATCGTGCGCAACCTCGCGGCCAAGCGCGAGGTCGCCGAACAGCGACCATATGCGCGCTGGATCGCGCATCACATGGCCACGCTTCCAACCAGCGACGGCGCAGAGCCGCTCGTGCAGCCAAGCGACCAGCTGCGTGTTCAGCAGATGACCTTCGGCTACGGGCATGAAGATCTGCGCATGATCCTCGAGCCGATGGCCAGCACCGGCGTGGAGGTCGTGTACAGCATGGGCGACGACACGCCGCTCGCTGTGCTGTCGCACATCTCGCAGCCCCTGTTCTCGTACTTTCGCCAGCGGTTCGCGCAGGTCACGAATCCCCCGATCGATTCGTTGCGTGAATCCATGGTAATGTCGCTGCGCATGCATCTGGGGCAGCGTGGCTCACCGCTGCTCGAGAAGGCAGACTTTGCGCGCAAGCTGCGCATCGAGCATCCGGTGTTGCTGCCCGAGGAGATGGCAGCGCTTCGCGCATTTCCGGGATTCAAGGCAGTGACGCTCGACGCCACGTGGCCGGCCCGTTCGCGTCCCGATGAACTGGAAGCCCAGCTCGACGCGCTCTGCCGACGTGCCGCCGCAGCGATCGGCAAGGGCGTGCGATTGCTGATCATCAGCGATCGCAAAGTGAGTGCGGATCGCGCGCCGATTCCATCATTGCTCGCACTCGGCGCAGTGCGTCAGCATCTCGTGCGCACCGGGCTTCGCTCACACGTGGGCCTTGTGGTGGAAAGTGGTGACGCCGTGGAGCAGCACCATGTCGCCACACTCTTCGGTTATGGCGCTGAAGCAGTGCATCCGTGGCTGGCGTTCGAATCGGTCGCCACGATGCACAGCGAAGCGGCATCACACGGCCGAGATGACGACGCAAACGAACGGCCCGGTCCCGCGCTCGCACAGTCGCGGCTGCGTGCCGGACTTGAGAAGGGACTGCTCAAAATCCTCGCGAAAATGGGCATCTCCACGCTGTCGTCGTATTGCGGCGCACAGATGTTCGAAGTGCTCGGACTGGGTGGTGATGTCATCGACCGCTGCTTCGCCGGTACGGCATCACCCGTCGGTGGTATTGGCCTGCGCGAAATCGCCGAGGACGTGCTGGCTCGCCATCGCGCCGCGCATTCGGTGGACGAAGCCGAGAGCCTGGTGCTGCCGGATCATGGGCGCGTGCGATTCCGAAAAGAAGGTGAAGTGCACGCCTGGGCACCCACGTCTGTGCGCGCATTGCAGCAGGCTGTTGGAAGCGCGCGCAAGTCGCGCCTGCCCGAGGGCGGTCCGGATCACGAGGCATGGCAAAGCTTCCGTACGCTCGGCGCTGATCGTGCGCCGGTGTCGCTGAGAGACTTGCTCGGCCTGCGGACCGGCGCAGCCGTTCCGATCGACGAGGTTGAATCGCTCGAGCAGATCCTCTCGCGATTTGTCTCTTCAGCGATGTCGCTTGGCGCGCTGTCTCCGGAGGCGCACTCGGCGGTGACTGTTGCGATGAATCGCATCGGTGCGCGGAGCAACGCAGGCG
Source organism: Gemmatimonadaceae bacterium (assembly GCA_041747275.1). Classification (GTDB taxonomy): domain Bacteria; phylum Gemmatimonadota; class Gemmatimonadetes; order Gemmatimonadales; family Gemmatimonadaceae; genus JAABRT01. Next base: position 6,909 of record JBGTFN010000273.1, read on the forward strand.
AAGGCGGTGAAGATCCGGCCTGGTACACCCCACTCGACGGCGACTTGCGTGCTGAGCGTCTCGACAGTCGCATCAAGCAGGTGGCGAGCGGACGCTTCGGCGTCACCACCGGATACCTCGCTCGCGCAGACGAAATCGAGATCAAGATCGTGCAGGGAGCCAAGCCTGGAGAAGGCGGCCAACTGCCAGCGCACAAGGTGACCCAACTGATTGCGCGGCTTCGACACTCAACGCCCGGCGTGTCACTGATTTCTCCGCCGCCGCATCACGACATCTATTCGATCGAAGATCTCGCGCAGCTGGTTCACGACCTCAAGACTGTGAATCCGCGGGCGCGCATCGGTGTCAAGCTCGTGGCATCCGCAGGAGTGGGCACGGTCGCTGCAGGCGTTGCCAAGGCGTACGCCGACTACGTGCTGATCGCGGGTCACGCGGGTGGCACTGGCGCATCCCCGTTGTCGAGCATCAAGCACGCCGGCTCGCCGTGGGAGCTGGGCCTTGCGGAAGCCCAGCACGTGCTGGTGCAGAATGACCTTCGACACCGCCTGGAATTGCGGGTGGACGGCGGCTTCCGCACTGCACGCGATGTCGTTGTGGCTGCAATGCTGGGCGCGGAGTCGTACGGATTCGGCACGGCCCCGCTCGTTGCGTTGGGATGCGACATGGCGCGCCAGTGTCATCTCAACTCCTGTCCAACCGGAATTGCAACGCAGCGTGAAGAGTTGCGGGCGAAGTTCCGAGGCACACCGGACCACGTGATTTCGTATTTCACACATGTCGCGCAGGATGTGCGTGAGCTGCTCGCGTCTATCGGTGTACGAACGGTCGACGAGATTGTCGGACGCGCGGAACTGCTGGAACGTCGCGATCATCCAGAGCTTCCGCGATCCGCGATGCTCGACTTGTCGTTGCTGCTTTCTCCCGCGCGACGTGAAGGTGCGTCGGCTCGGCGCACGATCGCTCGCAATGTGCGACCAGGCGTGATCTCACTCGACGACGAGATTCTCACGCAGGCCGCGGGTGCTCTCGAGTCTGGGGCGAGTTATGCTGGCGAGTTCGAGGTGAAGAACCATCACCTCGCGGTGGGAGCTCGCGTGGCGGGGTGGATTGCGGAACGCGCGGGAGACGCAGGATATCCGGCGGGACGCGTGTCGATGCGCTTCAAGGGTAGCGCCGGCCAGAGCTTCGCTGCCTTCGCGCTGCGCGGCATGCGCCTCGAACTCGAGGGTGAAGCAAATGACTACGTGGCCAAGGGACTCACGGGTGGTGAGGTCGTCATCAGGCCGTTCCGCAACGCGCGATATGGTGGGGCGAGTCACCTGAACATGATCGTTGGCAACACCGTGCTCTACGGCGCCACGGACGGAGTGCTGCTTGCGGCGGGACAGGCAGGCGATCGCTTTGCCGTGCGAAACTCCGGTGCCTGCGCAGTCGTGGAAGGCGTGGGCAATCATGCATGCGAGTACATGACTGGCGGCATCGTAGCTGTTCTTGGACGTACGGGCCGCAACTTCGGTGCGGGCATGTCGAACGGGCTGGCATATGTGCTCGACGAGTCTTCAACTCTGGCGAGTCGCACCAATCACGATCTCGTGCTGCTGGCGCCGCTCGACGCCGATGATGAGGCGCTGCTGCAACAGCTGATTGCGCTGCATCGCGTCCGCACGGGCAGCCCGCGGGCGCGGATGCTGCTCGACGGCTGGAGCCGGTTCAGGAAGCAGTGGCGGAAGGTGCAGCCGAGAGGCGCGTCCGAGCATGTGGAGAACATCCGCGCGGAATGGGGCGCCCGGCTGGAGGCGCTGCTCTCTGAAGTGCCCGCGGAATCTCCTGACCGGCCGAGCATGGTATAGCGAAACCGCAGGTCAGTCAATAAACCATTGCCACGTATGCATTTGCGGTACCCCGGTTTACCGCGGCACCGGCTTACTCGCTGGCTGCGATCCACAGCTCCCGGTGGCAAGGCGGCTGATGGCCGTGGGCGCTGGCGCCGAGACTGCGCGCGAGGGAGCGCAAACCTGCCTCGTCGCTTGACCCTTTCGCCTCGTTCGGGTTAGTTCATACTGTTGCACGGGGATTTCCCCGTTTCCCGCTCCCGTACGCCGACATGTCCCAGCAAGACAAGCATCTCCGCTGCTCCTTCTGCGGGAAGTCGAAAGACGCCGTCCGAAAGTTCATTTCGGGACCCTCGGTCTACATCTGCAATGAGTGCATCGCGCTCTGCAATGAGATCCTGGCGGAGGACGAGGAGCGCGAGGTCACCGAAGCGATCACGCAGGTACCGTCCCCACGCGAGATCAAGGGCACGCTCGACCAGTACGTCATCGGTCAGGAACGGGCAAAGAAAGCGCTGTCAGTCGCGGTCTACAACCACTACAAGCGCATCAACGCCGCCGCCAACGCGCGGGAAGACGATGTGGAGCTCGACAAGTCCAACATCCTTCTCATCGGGCCCACCGGCGTGGGCAAGACGCTCCTCGCACAGACGCTGGCGCGCATTCTCGATGTGCCGTTCACCATTGCCGACGCTACTACGCTGACCGAAGCGGGCTACGTTGGCGAAGACGTGGAAAACATTCTCGTTCGCCTGCTGCAGGCCGGTGACTTCAACGTCGCCGAGTGCGAGCGCGGGATCGTTTACATCGACGAAATCGACAAGATCGCGCGCAAGTCGGAGAATCCGAGCATCACGCGAGACGTGTCGGGTGAGGGCGTGCAGCAGGCGCTGCTCAAGATCCTCGAAGGCACCGTTGCATCTGTGCCTCCGCAGGGCGGGCGCAAGCATCCGCAGCAGGAATACATCCAGATCAACACCAAGGACATCCTGTTCATCTGCGGTGGCGCGTTCGACGGACTCGAGAAGATCATCGAAGCGCGCGTCGGTCGACGTCAGATCGGCTTTGGCGGACCTGAAAAGCCTGTGCCGGAGATCATGCTCGACACGATCCAGCATGAGACGTCCAAGTCGCCGTTTTCGGAAGTGGAGCCGGAAGACCTGCTGCGATACGGCATCATTCCCGAACTCGTGGGTCGCATGCCGGTCTGCGTGCCGCTCGACGCGCTCGACGAAGATGCGCTGGTGCAGATCCTCAAGGAGCCGAAGAACGCGCTGACGCGTCAGTACCAGCGTCTGTTCGATCTCGAGGACGTGAAGATCACGTTCGAGGAATCTGCATTGCGCGCGGTGGCCGAGAAGGCACTTCGGCGCGGCACGGGGGCGCGCGGTCTGCGCGCGATCCTTGAAGAGACGTTGCTCGAGACGATGTTCGATTTGCCAAGTCGCGACGATATCGTCGAAGTCAAAGTCACCGAGGCATCGGTCACCATGGGCGGACCGCCGCTGCTGGAGATCGCTCCCAAGCGCCAGAAGAAGGAAGCCTGAGCCCTCGCCCTGCCCCGCGCTCGGGCGATTCGCCAGCGCGGTATCCCGTTCTGCCGCTGCGTGATGTCGTCCTGTTTCCGCACGCGGCAATGCCCTTGCTGGTGGGCCGATCGCGCTCGCTCGCGGCCGTCGCAGCCGCGGCTGAAGGATCGCGCGATCTGCTGCTGGTTACGCAGCGCGATCCGGACGACCAGCAACCCGATGCGGCGGGACTGCATCGCATTGGTGTCGTTGCGCGCGTGCAGCACGTCACACGTCTGCCCAATGGCACCACCCGCATTCTTGTTGACGCGCGCGAACGTGTGCACATCGCGCGGTTCAGTGTGCCGCGCAAGGCGAAACGCAGCGACGCGACCGACAACCGCGAACTGCCCCCGGCCCTGCATGCCACCGCGCGAGCGTTTCCACTTTCGCTGGACGGCGCGGATCTTGTCGGCCTCGCGGTTCGCGTACGCCACGCGCTGTCGCTGTTCGAGGAGTATGCGGGATTGCAGCGTCGCATTCCGGGCGAGATCGTGGGCGTGCTGCAGTCCATCGACGATCCCGTGCGACTGGCGTTTGCCATTGCCGCGCACTTGCAGGTGCCGCTCGACGTGCGGCAGGAACTGCTCGGGAAGCCAACGCTCGATGCGCTCATTGCTCGCGTCTCCGAAGTGCTTGTCACAGAACTCGAACTGCTTCGTCTCGAACGAAGCATCGACGAGCAGGTGCGCGGGTCCCTCTACCAGAACCAGCGCGAGTTCTTCCTGCAGGAGCAGCTCAAGGCGATTCACAAGGAACTCGGCAACGACGATGGCGACGAACTCGAGGAACTCGAGCGTCAGCTGAGGGCGCGCCGGTTGCCCGAGGCGGTGCAGACGCGCACTGCGCGAGAGCTGCGTCGTCTGCGCAAGCTCTCGCCGATGTCACCCGAGTCTGCTGTCGCACGCGGTTGGCTCGACTGGGTGGCCGCGCTGCCCTGGCACGAAACGTCCGAAGACACACTCGACATCACCACCGCGCGCGATGTGCTCGACGCCGACCATCACGGGCTCGAAGAAGTCAAGGAACGCATTCTCGATCACGTCGCCGTGCTCTCGCGTGTAGGCACGGTTCGCGGACCGATTCTGTGTCTCGTGGGCCCGCCCGGCGTCGGCAAGACGTCACTGGCGCGCAGCATCGCACGTGCGCTCGGACGTACCTTCGTGCGCATTTCGCTGGGAGGAGTTCGCGACGAGGCGGAGATTCGCGGTCATCGCCGGACGTACGTGGGCGCGCTGCCCGGTCGCATCATTCAGGCGATGCGTCGCGCCGAAGTGACCAATCCCGTGATGCTGCTCGACGAACTCGACAAACTCGGCAGCGACTGGCGCGGCGATCCATCGGCGGCGTTGCTCGAAGTGCTCGATCCGGAGCAGCACCGTGCTTTCGCCGACCACTATCTCGAGATCGACTACGACCTTTCACAGGTCATGTTCATCACGACTGCCAACTCGCTGCCGGGAATCCCGGAAGCATTGCGGGATCGGCTCGAGATTGTGCGATTGCCCGGATATCTCGAGCCCGAGAAGCTCGCCATCGCCGCGCGCTACCTGGTGCCCAGGCAACTCGAGGCGCATGGGCTCGCTGCCGATGACGTGATGGTGAGTGATGAAGTGCTCACCGCCATCGTGCGCGGATGGACTCGCGAGGCGGGCGTGCGCGACCTCGAACGGCGCCTTGCGCGATTGGTGCGCAAGGTGACGCGCGCGGTCGCGGAGCAGGGAGACATGGCACTGCCGATCGTCGTGCATATGGATTCGCTCGCCGGGTACCTGGGCGTTGCTCCGTTCGACGCCGAGGATGCAAGTACGGAGAATCGCGTCGGCGTCTCCAACGGACTCGCGTACACCAGCGTGGGTGGTGAAGTGCTCGAGGTCGAAGTGAGCGTGGTGCCCGGTCGTGGACGCCTGCAGCTCACTGGCACGCTCGGCGACGTGATGAAGGAATCCGCGTCGGCCGCGCTTACGTGGGTGCGCTCGCGCCTGGAGTCGCTGGGACTTTCGCCCGACCTGCTGCAGCGCAACGATCTGCATGTGCACGTGCCGGCCGGCGCGACTCCCAAGGATGGACCGTCAGCAGGCATCGCGATTGCAACGGCAATGGTAAGTGCGCTCACCGGTCGCGCCGTTCGGGGCAATGTCGCGATGACCGGCGAAGTCACGCTGCGAGGTCGCGTGCTGCCGATTGGCGGACTGCGTGAAAAGGGCGTGGCCGCACATCGGCAGCACATGCGCGATGTCATCATTCCCGCTGGCAACTCGCGCGACCTGACCGAGATGCCGGAAGAAGCGCGCGACGGTGTGACATGGCATGCAGTGCGCACGATGGACGAAGTGCTCGACATCGCACTGCAAGCAAAGGTGGCGGGTGAAGTGACCGTGCCTGCAGTCGCCAAGCCCGTTGCGGCGCGTCGCAGCACGCGGTCGGGCAAGCAGGTGCCAGCCGAAAAGCACGCGCCCTCCGTCGAGCAGGCCCCATCGGTCCGGCGCGCGCCACCCGGCAATGAGGCGCGAGTGACATGAACGACGCCGCGCGCAAACCCGGTCAGGCACCGGATCCGCTTGTCATACGCTCGCTCGAGTTCATCGGACCAATGGCGGAGGCGGGCGGCTGGCGTCCGGAATCCACGTTGCCGGAGATTGCCTTCGCCGGTCGCTCGAACGTCGGTAAGTCCTCGCTGCTCAACAAGCTGGTGCGTCGCAAGGCGCTGGCTCGTGTGAGCAACACGCCGGGTCGCACGCGCGAGATCAACTTTTTTCGCGTGAACAACGCGTTCGTGATCGCCGACCTCCCCGGCTATGGCTACGCGCGCATTTCAAAGGAACGCAAGCAGGCGTGGCGTCCGCTCATCGAAGAGTTCCTGCGCGACAATCCGATGTTGCGTGGCGTCGTGTTGCTGCTCGACGCGCGTCACGATCCCACCGATGACGACCGGCACATGCTGGACTTTCTCGCCGAGGTCGGCGTGCCGACACTCGTCGTGCTTACCAAGATCGACAAGATGAAAGCGACGGAGCGGCTGGAACGCATCCCGGCGTTGTGCGCTGCGCTGTCGATCGAGGAAGACCAGCTGCTGACGTTCTCATCGCGCACTGGCGAAGGTCGCGACGAGTTGGCGGAAGCAGTGGTGCAGTTGTGTGCGGCCCCGCCGCAGTCGGATGAGGACGACGACGCTGCGCGCTGACGCGACCGCATTCGTCTCCGCGCTCTCATGCGCGCTGCTGTCGCTCACCGCCTGCGCCACGGTGCCGGTCTCGCAGAACGGTGCGCCACCCCCCGCCGTGGTTGGACAGGATCCCGCGCTCGTGCCGGCCGGATTCGGCACACTGCGTCAGGACGACATTGCAATTCGTCTCGCATTGCCCGGCGGACTGCAGGTTCGCGCTGCGCCGCTCGACGAACCCTTCATTCGCCTGCTGTCGCCCGATTCGTATCGCGCGATGACCGAGCTGGTGAACAGCAAGACGCTGGAGATCGAGCGACTGAAGCAACGTGTGCGCCTTCCGTCGTATTCACTTTGGGTCGTGAACTTCTTCGCGCAGGAGCAGGGCGAGACGCGCTTCAGCCCGATGGAGATCGTGATCCGGAACGTCGGCCGCGATTTCCGTCCACTCGATGTGTTTCCGCTGACACCCGGGTTCGGCGAGTACCGGCTGCGTCAGCGCGACACGCAATCGGCATTGTTCGTGTTCGACGGACAGGTGGACCCGAACCAGCCGCTGTCCATGGTCGTGGAAACCGTCGAGAGCTCGGGATGGGAGGCGGTGCTCCAGCGCGTCGAGCGCGAGCGGGCTCTCATCCGCTCGAGAGCGAGCGCCCAGCAGCGTCGCGATTCCACACCGCGGCCGCCGGGCTGAGCGCGCTGTAGACGGACCGTCGATGGGCGGCACGACGCCTACTCGTCGTCCAGCACCCACCTACGCATCGTCCGGCACCCGCAACACATCCTCGGCCACACCCGCATCACCCGAGCGCAGCAGGTGCGCGATGTGATCCAGCGCTTCGCGCTCCCGCGGCCACGTGACCTGCCGCTTTGCAGCCGAGATCGAGAGCCACCGCCCGGCTACGTGCTCAGGTCCGATCACGAACGGCGGCGGTGCACTGCCCTCCCCAACAACGGCCGCAAAGACAATAGCCGCCTGCACATCACGACCGGCCAGATAGAAACCGTTCACGGTGATGCAATACAGCCGCTGGACGGCGAGCCCCGTCTCCTCCCGCACCTCACGGCGCGCGGCAGCCTCCGGACGCTCGCCGCGTTCAATGCCGCCGTGCACGAGCTCCCACGAGCCCGCACAGCGCGTCTCGGAGCCCCGCTGAAGCACCAACACTCGCCACGCATGACCAGGCCCGGCGTCGCTGCGCGCACGCGCTGTAACCGCCATCCGATGCAGCACACATACGTCTACTACGCCCGGCGTGATGCGTACACGCCCGTCGTCTCCCATCGGATTGTGCATCGTGCAACCTACCGCCGACGCTTGCCCTCGGGGGAGTCGGCCAGCGAGTTTTCCGCGTGCCCACCCGTGATGCCTTTTTCGCCCGCGCCGCCGACTGCCTGATGCAGGGTGGCCTCGTGCCCGTCTGGCGCGACTGCCTGCTCGATCTCGATACGCCAGTGGCGGCGTACGCCAAGCTGCGCGATGGCCCGTTCAGCTTCCTGCTGGAGTCTGCGCCTGCCGGCGGTGAGACCTGGGCACGCTATACGTATCTGGGCAGTGCGCCAGATGGCGCTTGGCGGCTGACGGACGGAGTGGTGGAGGACTGGTCGCCCTCACTCGGTTGGCATGGTGCGCGCACGCCTGCCGATCCGATCGCTGACCTGCAGCGTATCATCCACGACATGCGTCCGGTATCGATGCCCTCGCTCGGCCCCTTCTGGAGCGGTGCGGTTGGGTTCTTTTCGTACGACACCGTGCGACACATCGAACGCCTGCCCGATGCGCCGCCGCGCGGGATAGACGCGCCCGATGCGTGCTTCGTCTTTCCGCGCGCGCTCGTCATGATCGACAACTGGCGCGGACAGGCGCGAGTGATCGTGTCCGTGCACGTGCCGGCCGGCGCCGACGAACCAATGCTCGAGGCGCTGTACGACGACGCGCAGCAGACCCTCGACGAGACCGTGTCGCGATTGCAGGGCCCGGACGTGCTCGAACCGGTGACGTTGGCGCACGACGCGCTGCCCGCGACGGGCACGTCGTCGTATGCGCGTGATGACTTCGAGCGCGATGTGCGGCGCATCAAGAAATACATCCTGGCCGGTGATGTTTTTCAGGCGTTGCTCGCCCGGCGCATCAGCACGGAGCATGACTTCGACGGCATGACGCTGTATCGCTGCCTGCGCGCGCTCAATCCGTCACCCTACATGTACCATCTCGCGCTCGACGGTGTGGAGATCGTGGGGTCGTCGCCGGAGCTCTTGCTGCGCGTGGCAGACGGACGCGTCACGGTGCGTCCGATCGCCGGTACAAGGAAGCGTGGCGCGACTCCCGAAGAAGACGACGCGCTTGCCGCCGAGTTGATGGCCGATGCGAAGGAACGCGCCGAACACGTGATGCTGGTGGACCTTGGGCGAAACGATGTCGGTCGCATCGCGCAGTACGGAACGGTTCGCGTTACCGACCTCATGAAGGTCGAACGCTATTCGCACGTGCTGCACATGGTGAGTCAGGTGGAAGGCGAGCTGCTTCCGGAGTACAGCGCGCTCGACGCGTTTCGCGCGACATTTCCTGCAGGGACCATGACCGGCGCACCGAAAGTGCGCTCGATGCAGATCATCGACGAACTCGAACCGGAACGACGCGGTCCCTATGCGGGTGCGCTCGGTCTCATTGCCGCTGGTGATCGCCGCATGGATCTCGCCATCACCATTCGCACGTGCGTGATCGCCGGCGGCGTCGCATCAGTGCAGGCAGGAGCGGGAATCGTGCACGATTCGGTGCCCGCCGCCGAGTGGGAAGAGACTGAGAGCAAGGCGCGCGCGCTGCTGACGGCGATCGGCCGCGCGCGTGCAGCGGTGTCCACCATAGCGGCGGCGAATTAGCGAGTGCCGCTCGCACTGGTCTCACCATCCGGCGATCGCCGATTCGTGCTGTCAGACGGCTCCACGCTGGTGCTCGGCCGCGATACGATGAGTGACTTGCCCATACTCGATCCGGGCGTGTCGCGTCGTCACGCCGAGGTGCGCGTGGATGGGGAGTTCTTGATGGTGCAGGATCTCTCGTCGCGGAACGGCACCTGGCTCAACGGACAGCGCGTGGCCAAGGCCAAGGCGCGCGTTGGTGACCTGATTGCCTTCGGCCCGGTGGAGCTTGCGGTGATGGAAGAAGTCGCGCCGCGGGCATCGGTGACAGCCCCGTTCGCACTCGACGGCGCCGCGACGATGGTGCGCGAGCGTGAAATGCTGTCGCAGGCCGAAGCGGTCGAGGCGGTCGCGGGCAAGCGTCTCGCGCAACTCGTGGCCGTTGCGCAGCGTCTCGGGGGACTGGT